>CACDFH010000012.1 GCA_902552015.1 uncultured marine group I thaumarchaeote
ATGGTGTTTCATTAAAAACATTTAGAGAACTTGGTATAGCATCTAATTAATGACTGATCTAAAAACGCAACACCTTCTAACTTTAGCACATATTTTATCTAAAGGAGGAAAACATAATTTTGTTAATATTACTACCACGTCTCTTGGAAAAGAAATAGGCAAATCTCAGCAATCTGCATCTTTACATCTAAAAGAATTAGAGTCAGGTGGATTCATTGAAAGGATTCAATCTGGCCGAAAACAATCAATAAAAATTACTCATAAAGGATTTGTAGAGTTATCTACACTTCACAATCTTCTGTCAAAATTAATCTCAAAATCTTCTAACTCTCTTACTTTTACTGGTACTATTACTTCTGGAATGGGTGAAGGAGCGTATTACATGTCAATGAAGGGTTACACAAAACAATTCAAATCAAAATTGGGTTATATCCCATATCCTGGAACACTAAATGTACAGATAAAAGAAAAAAAATTTTCAGAAGCTATCTCGCAGTTATCAAATTATGAGGGAGTAAAAATCAATCCATTTTCAGATGGAAAGCGAACATTTGGATGGGTAAAATGTTTCAAATCAAAAATAAATAACAAAGTTGATTGTGAATTAATCTTACTGGAAAGAACTCATCATGATACAACAATTGTTGAATTTATCTCAAAAAATAACATTCGAAAGGCATTGAAAATTTCTGAAAAATCTAACGTTAAAGTTAAAATTTCAATTTTAGATAATTTTTCTTAGAGTCCGTGAATATCTTTACCATATTCTTTTTCAATTGCTGAACTTGAAGTTTCAGGTCTTGGAGATTCCAATCTGGCTACTGTTACATCCAGGTCTATTTTCTTACATCCTTCTGTGATGAATTTTTCTTGATGAGTTTGATCATAACCTAAAGCAATTATTTGTGGCTTTACCAAATCTACAGTCTTGAAAATATCTTCTTCATCACCAATAATACACAAATCAACCATGTTTAACGACGAAACTAATTCTTGTCTTAGTTGTGCATTATGCAATGGTTGACGTTTTTTCATTTTTACTGCTGTTTTATCTGTCGCTACAACTACCACTAAAACATCTCCTAGTTTTTTTGCGGCATTTAGTGTGTTAATATGACCTGGATGAATTATATCAAAAACTCCTCCTGCTAATACAATTTTTGATGACGAATTTTGTATTTCTGAGAGTGTTTTCATACCATTTTCATTCATGATATGTCCAATTTCAACTCATCGTTATCACATTTTTGGGTCAAAACCTTTTGCAATACGTAATGCATCCACTAAACCGTCTGCATACCCTATGCTTAGCACCGCATATTCTTTTTTACCTTCTTTAAGAAAATTCTCTGCATCATCAATGTACAATTTTGCATTTATCAAAACATCATCAAATTCTTTAAGATTTTCATAATGTGGTTTGATTTCTTCTAATGCCTCTCTTACCATTGGAACATACTTCTCAATCATTTGTTCGGAAATACTCTTGACATCTGCTGAATTATCTGTTGGTTCATCCAAACATTCTGTGACGGTTTTAACTGCATCAGATTCTGTAAAATGTAATTTTCCAGGTATGATTATACTGTGTGGGGCTTGTCCAAACTCGCTTTTAATCAGATTTGAAATGTTTCCTGAAATTATTTTTTGATTATTTTTTCCTATTCTAGATGCAACAATTGCAAAAGTTTCTTCTGAAATAACTTTCCTATTTTGTGTTTTTTCGGTATCTAATAATAATGATAATGCATCTTTTGGATTCAAGAAAAATGATTTATCTTCATTATATTCAAGTAAAATCACTGAATGTGTCTTACCCAATAAATTTTCAAAAATTGTATTGTATGGAGTAATCATTGACTTTGGATCATTCATGATGGTCAATACTTTTCCAACTTTGTAATAGTGCAATCCTACTTCTCCAATCAATGACGAAACAATTGAAGAAGAATGAATCGTTTTTGTTTCTATGTTGTCCCTAATTGCTCGTGTTTTCAGTTCTAGATGTGTTGTTGCAATGTATGGGTCTCCGTATGAAATTAACACCGTTTCTCTATTTTTGGCATTTTCCAGAATTTCATTTCCATCTTCAACCAACCATCTTTTTGCAGTTTTAAACTCTCCACCTGAAATGTCTTTTAATTGTTTTTTTTCAGTTTCTGAAATAGGACTGGTAAAAGATTCCAAATACACAATCTCTGCATTTTTAATTACTTCTAATGTACTATTTGATAATTCTGAAATACCTGAAATACCTAATCCGATAAACCACAGCATTATTTCCTTCTGTCGTGCAGTCTTTTTAAATTATGTAGTGATTTTTTCAGAATCTCTATTCCCTTAACAAACTCTGTAATCGAAACTTTTTCATCAATTGTATGAGCTTCATGAGGATCTCCTGGACCGTATGTAATAACTGGAATTTTTAGTTGATTTCCAATAACATTCATGTCTCCCGTACCTGT
The DNA here is from genome assembly GCA_902552015.1 of uncultured marine group I thaumarchaeote. Lineage (GTDB taxonomy): Archaea > Thermoproteota > Nitrososphaeria > Nitrososphaerales > Nitrosopumilaceae > Nitrosopelagicus. Next base: position 2,466 of record CACDFH010000012.1, read on the forward strand.
TTTCCTAATCAACATAGGTCTCTTCTTTTCTACATCCAAAATTGATAATGTCAATGCTCTGACTAATGGTGAATTATGTGCAGCTTCAAATGGTTCTGTTTCGTCTATCACTGAATACAAAACCTCGATTTCTCTCTTTGTTGACATTTCATTAATTATTTTAGTTATTTTTTCTTCAATATCATTACAATTCATATCAACTGGGACTCTAATGTCTATGGTCGCAACACATTCTTTTGGTGTAACGTTGTGACTAGTACCTCCACGGATTTCAGTAAGTGTTGCTGTAAGCATCATTCCTTTACTCTTATCTTCCTGACCTTTCTCTAACTCATTTTTTAGTTCGATTGCAACTGATGAAATTTCCTCTATTGCATTTTTTGCTAACCATGGAGCACTTGCATGTGCACTATCCTTCACATTTACTCTTAGATTAATCGCTAATCGACCTTTGTATGCAATTGTAACTTTTTGAATACTGCTTGGTTCTCCAAAAACTGCATAGTCGACATTAGGTGTATTTTTCACTAAATTTTTTATTCCTGTAGCATTGCCTTCCTCATCTACTGCCCCGACAAATGTTACAGTTCCCTCATTTTCTCCTATACTTGCAGCTGCAAACAACATTGCAATTAATGGTGCTTTTGCATCTGAAGCTCCTCGACCATGTAACATGTCACCTTCTATTCTTACCTTAATTTTTCCTGGCACGACATCCATATGTCCACATAACATTATCTTTGGTTCTCCTGAACCTTTTGTTGCAATCAAATTTCCAACTTCATCTTGATGGATGTCTCTGAATCCTAAATCATCACATCTGTCTGCAAGAAAATCTGCTAATGCTTTTTCACTTAATGATGGAGTGTAAATTCTTAATGCTTTTTCTAAAGTCTTTATTGCATATCTGGAAGTCTCTAAATGTTCGTCCATCATGCAAACCCCTTGACATGTTCTAACATTAGTTTTGGAATATCTACGCCTGTAACTCTGACAACATTCCTAAATTCGGTAGTATTGTTTATCTCATGTACAACCATTCCTTTCTCATTATCTTCCATTAGATCAATGCCTACGATATCTCCAAACACTGCATCTTTTGCCTTAATGCATATGTCTTCTAATTCATTTGTAATTTCACATGTTTCTGCTGAACCACCTAGGTGTGTATTTGTTTTCCAATTTCCATCTCCTGAATTTCTGTATATTCCCGCTGCAACATTGTCTCCTATGACAATTACACGAATATCTCGTGGTGGGCGTTGCACAAACTCTTCAAGAAAATGTATATGGTGAATTGGATACATTGCTTCTCTTCCTTCTATAATTCCTTCAGCTGCATCCATGTCATTTAGTTTGGAAACCATTCTTCCCCAACTACCTACTGTTGGTTTAATAATTTTTGGGAATCCATGTTTTTCTAATGCCTCTAATGCAGAATCTTTTGAAAATGCAACTGTTGCATCTGGTGTTGGAACTCCTGCCTTTTGTAATAACATGTGTGTGAATAATTTATTTCCTGCAAAAATTCCTGTATTCAAACAATTTACTACTTTTGCGCCCTGACCTTCAAGAGCTGCAGTTGAATGCAAATTCCTGTAATAGCTAACACATCTTTGTAGTATTGGTCCCTCCAAACAATTTTTTGCATTCAAATCCAAAAACAGTTTTTTACAATCTACCATGTCTATTGCTATATCATTTTTCTTTGCAGATTCGATTAGTAGTTTTTCTTCAAGACGGATAGTATCGTAAAGGATTGAAATCTTGCTGGTCACTGTCCCCAATCCTCTCCGACTGTTTGAGCTGGTTTTAACTCAAAACCTTCGGATGCTTTGCTAAGTTCATAACTTGCTCCGCATTCTGGACAGGTGACAATTTCGCCTTCTACAGCATCGTCAGGAATCTCTATGTTTGCATCACATTCGGGACAATTTGTCATTTTTATCTATTTTTCTCCTTTTTTTTCATCCTTAATTATTTTCCGTTCAAGGCGATCTTCTAATGGAATTTCTAATACATCTCCCATTCTAAGATTTTTTAGCCCCGCTGCAACACTCTTGGCAGTTTCAGGATCCTTGCTTATTCCTAATAATGACATTAGGTAACTTGCACCTGTTTTACCTGCCAATTCTCCAAATACTATCTTTCTTCTATTGCCAACTACTCTAGGTGGTATTGGTTCATAGGCTGCTGGATTATTGAGTATTGCAGCCAAATGTGTTCCTGCCTTGTGTTTATAGGCCGATGATCCCACAATTGGTTTTGAGTCATATGGCTGAATTGTCGTGTATTGTTCTATTAGTCTTGAAAGATCTGCCAACATGTCTAATCTAAAGTCATTTGGCGATTTGAAAAGATATGTCAAAGCTACTGCAACTTCAGCTAATGCTGGTATTCCTGTTCTCTCTCCAATACCATCGATTGTTGTATGAATTTGATCAACTCCTGCATCACATGCTGAAAATGCATTTGCTAATGCAAATCCAATATCATTATGCACATGAACATCAAGTGATGTTTTAATTTCACTACGAACTTTCTTAACAAAATTATACATTCCAATTGGTCTCATTATTCCAACCGTGTCTGGTAAACTAATTCTATCTACTCCTGCTTCTTCAATTGCTCTGCATAACTTTAACAGAAATTCTGGTTCTGCTCTACTTCCATCTTCCACTGTAAATCTAATTTTTAATCCATGATCTTTTGCATAAGTTACTGTATCTACTGCACGTTCTAATGCCTCTTCTCTTGTAATTCTCAATTTATCTTTCAGGTGAATATCTGATATGCCTAGATATGCTGCTACCCATTTTGCGTCACATGACAATGATGTATCGATATCTTGTCGTAATGCTCTTCCATGTGAAACAATATCTGCTCTTAATCCTTGTTGAATGATTGTTTTTGTAGCTTCTTTATGATCAGGTGACACTACTGGTGAAATTTCAATTTGGTCTACTCCGAAATAATCTAACATCCATGCTATCTGAATTCGTTGTTTGTTTGTGAATGAGACTCCTGGATGTTGTTCACCTTCTCGTAGTGTTGAATCTAATATTCGAATTTTTTTTGGAGTCTTTTCATATGCGTTATACATGTCTGCATAGTGATTCGGATCAGTCATTACTAATTTCGTTGCAATAAATCATTAATATAAACATAATCGTACTAGCATCGCAGAAATTCACCTGTTTATGATCTAATTTAGTATGTTTTTAAAATATTGTATCGATTTTCGTCTATCTGATAGTTCTTAAAATAATTACGGTGTTTGTATCAATAACGCCTGGTATTTTTCTTAATTCATCAATTGCTGCATTGATTTCTGTAATACTTGGTGCTTTAATTATAACGCTAATGTCATACTGTCCTGTAATTTCATAAACTGTTTTAACTGCATTTAATTTTGTTAATCGTGATGATACTTTTGATGTGTCTGTAGTTGAATCCACAGATATCAAAACAATTGCACTTGTAGAATTCATTTCGCCCATTTCAATGGTAAATCTCTCAATGACTTTACTATCGACTAAATTCTTTACTCTTCTACGAACTGCAGATTCTGAAAGTTTCAACTTTTTTCCAATTTCTACAAATGATTCTCTAGAATCATTTTTCAAATAATCTAAAATTTTTTCATCTATCTTATCCTTGAGCATTTTTTCTTTTCTCCTCATTAGTGAATAACTCATCTAGTATTTCTAAAGATTTTGTTACATCTGCCTCAGTTATTACTAGTGGAGGGAGTAATCTTAGAATATTTCTTCCTGAATATAACAAGAGCAAGCCTTTCTCAATACCTTCCATTAGTATATCTCTGACTTCGAACTTTAATTCTACTCCGATCATTAGTCCTTTGCCCCGAACCTCTCTTATCACTGGATGTTTTTCTTTTAATTTATCTAATCCCTGTCTGAATAATTTTCCCATATTTGCGGAATTTTCTACAAGCTTATCTTGTGTCAAAGCTTGCATTGTTGCAACACCGGCTGCACATGATAATGGGTTTCCTCCAAATGTTGATGAATGTTCTCCTTTTGAAATGCAATCTAGAATTTCTGGTTTAACTAATGTTGCACCCATTGGAACCCCACCTGCTATTCCTTTTGCCAAACATAGTATGTCTGGTGGTGTATCCCAATGTTCATGTGCCCACATTTTCCCAGTACGGCCTAATCCTGCCTGAATTTCATCATAAATCAATAAAATTCCTTTTTCATCACATAACTTTCTAACATCTTGTAAAAATCCATCAGGAGCTACATGAATTCCACTTTCTCCTTGTATTGGTTCTAAGATTACGAATGCGGTTTGATCATTTACTGTTTCACGAAGTTTTTCAATATTTCCAAATGGTGAAAATGATACTTTCTCTATAAGAGGTTTGAAAGACTTTCTGTACTTTGGATTAAATGTAATTGATAGTGCGCCCATAGATTTTCCATGGTATGAGCCATTCATGGCTACCATTTCCGTTTTACCTGTAAACTTTCGTGCAAATTTCATTGCAGCTTCAATTGCTTCTGCACCACTATTGTTTAGATGAACTTGTGACAAATTCTTTGGCGCTACTTTGAAAAGATTTTCTAAAAATTCTTCTCGTGTTTTGTTATACAATGAACTATGAACTGTAATGATTTTTTCTAATTGTGCTTTCAATGCATTTGTCACTCTTTCGTTTTGATGACCAAGTAATGCTACGCCATATCCTCCCATACAATCGATGTATTCTTTATTGTTTGTATCCCAAACATGTGCACCAATTCCTCTATCAACAGTTACAGGAAATCTTTGGTATAGATTACCAAGGAATTTGTCTTCGCTCATTTTGAAATCACCGTGCATTTGTTGTGTTCTATTGCTGATGAGATTGGATTTTCTCTTTGTCCATTTGCAATTAGTGCTTCTGAAACCCCCATTTCCAGTGCTTCAGTTGCAGCAAGTATTTTTTTTTCCATACCAAATCCAATTTTTGGCATTATTTCTTTTGCCTCCTCAAGAGATAATTTTTCTACCAACTTATCTTCCATGAGTAATCCATCTACATTTGTAATAAATAACACCTTGTCAGAATTCACATGCCCTGCAACATTTGCTGCGGCTCTATCTCCATCTACATTAAGAAATTCTGATTCTTCGCTAATTGCTATTGGAGAGATTACTGGTGTGTAGCCTTTATCCATGATTGTTCTAATTAGTTCTGAATTTACATTTGAAATCTTGCCTGTATATCCGCCATCAATCACCTGTTTTCTTCCTTTTTCATTCATAATCATCAGCTTCTTTTTTCGATTTGCTTCTATTGTTTTTCCATCCATGCCTGAAAGACCTACTGCGTTTATTCCGTTTTTTTGTAGCATTTGAACAATGGCTTTGTTTATTCTTCCTGACATTACCATTGTAAAAATCTCTGAAGTTTCTTTATCTGTATATCGACTTTTTATTCCGCTTGGTGATACAACAAATTTTGGTTCTTTACCTAATTGCTCTGTAACTTTAGTTACTTCTTTACCTCCTCCGTGAACCAATATCACCCCTTCTTGTTCTGCAACTTTTTTGATATCAGCTATTGTTGATGGATGTAAATTATCGACAACACTGCCGCCAATTTTTATTGTAATCATCTATTATACAGGTGTTAGAGGGGAATACATAATTCCTTCGAACTCATCAAATCCTGCCATGACATTCATGTTTTGAATCGCAGAGCCAGCTGCACCCTTCATCAAGTTGTCTGATGCAGATAATGCAATTAACCTATTATTTTCTCTATCTAGGTCAAATCCAATATCACAGAAGTTTGAACCAACCAAAAACTTTGGGTCTGGGAATTTATGTAGACCTTCTTTGTCTCTAATTAATCTGATAAATCGTTCTTCACTATATTCTGATCTATAAATTTTCCAAAGTTCTTTTTCATCAACATCTTTCTTAAGGAATGTGTGGTTTGTACATAGAATTCCTCTTACAACATCTACTGCATGTGGGCTCATTGATACCTTGATCTTTTTACCAGCTGTTTGACTTAGTTCTTGTTCAATTTCACCAGTGTGTCTATGTTTTGCCGGTTTGTATGGTCGTATGACTCCTGCACGCATTGCATGTGATGTTCCTGCACCTGCACCTGCGCCAGATGAACCAATCTTTGAATCAACGATAATGTGATCAGTATCAATCAAATCATTTTTGATTAATGGATTTAATGCAAGCATTGATGTTACTGCCATGCAACCTGGGCAAGAAACTAATTGTGATTTTTTGATTTCTTCTCTGTGTAATTCTGGAACACCAAATGTTGATTTTTCTAAATAATCTGGATGTGGGTGTTCCCATCCATACCATTTTCCATAATCTTCTGGATTATGTAAACGATAATCTGCACTCAAATCAATAATTTTCATTCCTCTGTCATACAATGCTTTGACAATATCAGTTGCTGTTCCATGTGGCACTGCTGTGAAAACTAGGTCACAATTATCACTCATTTTTTCATAATCTAATTCTGAAAATTTCAAATCAGTAAAGCCCCTGAGGCTAGGTTGTGCCCTGTGCAAAAATTTTCCTACATGTTGCCTTGATGTTACCATCGAAACCTCAACTTTAGGATGGCTGAGTAATAGTCTGAGGACTTCGCCTCCTACATAACCGGATGCACCGACAATACCTACTTTCATAATCTTTGCCTAACGAAGCATAATTTAACAGTACTTGATATTATCATTTAATATTACGAACTGCATAGTCGATCATCTCTTTTGGAATGTTTTTTTCTGAGACTTTGACTAATCCCTTAAACTCTACTGTATTGTTTACTTCGTGAACAACTAAGCCTCTCTCTTTATCTTCCATCAAGTCAATTCCTAATATTCCACCGCCTACTGCCTTTGATGTCTTTTCACACAAATCTTCAATCTCTTTTGTTATTTCACAAAGCTCTGGGTTTGCTCCCAATGCTATGTTTGTTTTAAAACCGCCAGATGATTTTCTATACATTGCAGATACAGCTTGATCTCCGACTGTAATTACCCGTATGTCTCGTGGTGGACGGTCAATCATCTCTTGTAAATAATAAATTCTATCTTGTGGTCCATCAGTAACTTGCCTATTTTCAATTACAGCTTCGGCTGTATCTTTATCTTTGACTGGCATGACACTTCTTCCCCAACTTCCAATTATTGGCTTTATTACAAGAGGATATCCTATATTTTCAAAATTTTCTAATGCTGTTTCTGCTGAAAAAGAAAAGTAAGTTTTTGGAGTAGGAATATTATTTTTCTTTAACAACATGGATGTGATCATTTTATTTCCACATGTGTTAGCAACATCAAATTTGTTGATTACTGGAATGTCCATGAACTCTAGACAGGCTGTAAAATGTAATCCACGATAATAACTTACACAACGTTCCAAAACAACATCGCCAAAATCATAATTCTCTGATTTGCTATCTGTATCAAAACTTGTAATCTTTGCATCAATCATTGATGTTTGATAACCTAGCTCTTCTGCTTTTTTCTGCAGTAGCTTTTCCTCAGTTCTTAATCTATCAAATACTATGCAAATTTTCTGCAATTACTCTCCCCAATCTTCGCCTACTGTTTCAGCTTCTTTTAACTCAATATCAGAACCTTCTTTCTTTGAGATTTCATAGTCTGCACCACAATCTCCACAAGAAACTATTTCACCTACAGCGGCATCCTCTGGGATATTCATATTTGCGTCACATTCTGGACAATTCATATTTTTTTTTGCTCCAATCTCTAGAATTTATTAGCTTCTGTTGACTGCATTCCCCACAATTCGACAAAGCCTTTGGCTAATTTCTGATCAAATGTGGAATCTTTTCCATAAGTGGCTATGTCATGACTGTAAAGTGAATATTTTGATTCTCTTCCGACTACTCTGACATTTCCTTTGTGAAGTTTTAGCTTAACAGTGCCGGTAACACGTTTTTGTGCTTGTTCGATAAACTGATCTAATTCTTGTCTTAATGGGTCATCCCACAGACCTGAATAAACCATCCATGCCCATTCGTCATCAACTAATGTCTTGAATTTTGTTTCATGTTTTGTATGTACCATCTTTTCAAGATCTGAATGTGCTTCTATTAGACAAATTGCTGCTGGTGTCTCATACACTTCTCGTGATTTTATTCCAACCACTCTGTCTTCAATATGATCAACAATTCCAACGCCATGGTTTCCTGCTTTCTTATTGATATATTCAATTAATTTTACAGGTGGTAATTTTTTACCATCAACTTCTGTTGGTACTCCTTTAACAAATTTGATTTTTAAATAAGCAGGTTTTTCAGGCAAATTTTTTGTTTTAATCCAAATAAATGCATCATCTGGAGGTTCATTAAATGGATTTTCTAACACTCCTCCTTCAATTGCTCTTCCCCACAAATTTTGATCAATACTGAATTTTTTTGCAACAGTATCAATCTCTATTCCATGTTTATTTGCAAATTTTAATTCTGTTTCACGATCCAAATTCATATCTCGAATAGGTGCAATTATTGGAAGGTTTGAACCTGACCTTAATGTATTATCAAAACGTACTTGATCATTACCTTTTCCAGAACAACCATGTGCCAAAGATGAAACTTTTTCTTTTTTTGCAATTTCAAGTACTTTGTGTGCAATTAATGGTCTTGCAAGTGCAGTTGCAAGACAATATTTTTTTTGGTAAAGTGCGTTAGCTTTGATTGCTGGAAAAATATAATCGGTAACAAATTCTTTCTTTGCATCAATGTTGTAATGTTTTTTTACTCCAAGTTTTTTTGCCTTCCTTGCAATTTTGTTGTTATCGTCTCCTTGACCTACGTCAACTGTTACTGTAATTACATCCATATCATGCATGTCTTGCATGTATTTGACAACTACTGATGTGTCAAGTCCACCAGAGAACGCAAGTATTGATTTTTGTTTCATAATGCAACTGTTTGAATGTATGTGGGCATTTATCTTTTATGATAAACAATTTTTGGGCTCATTATTATGATCTAAAAATGAATAGCTAGAGCTAAAATTCGATGGCTATTTAACTTTCAGACATAACGCTGTTTTATGAAAATTTCACATTTAGCTGGTATCTCAATTGCTGTGATTGCACTTGTCGCAGTCATAGGTTTAACTCAGTCTGCAGTTGATGATTCTCAGAATAAAATCCGTGTTGCATTTTTCCCAAGTATTGTTCATGCTGTTCCAATTGTTGGAATGGAAAATCAAACCTTTGCAGAAAATCTTAATGATGACTTGAATATTGAAGTGAAAATATTTGATAGTGGCCCTCAGGTGATAGAATCAATTTTCTCAAATTCTGTTGATCTTGCTTATGTTGGACCAGGTCCAGTAATCAATGGTTTTCTGAAATCTGACGGAAAGGATCTGAAAATTCTTGCCAGTGCTGCAAATGGTGGTGCTAGTTTTATTATACAAAAAAATTCTGGTTTGGAGTCAATTGAAAATTATTCTGGAAAAAGAGTTGCAGCACCACAAATTAGTAACACTCAGGATGTTTCTCTCCGACATTATCTTGCACAAAATGGTCTAACACCAGCTGAAAAAGGAGGAGATGTTTTTGTTTTGAATATAGCAAATCCTGATATCTACACACTTTTTGCTAAAGGTGATATTGATGGTGCATGGGTTCCTGAACCTTGGGCTACTATGTTAGTTGAAGAATTGGATGGAGTTCGTTTATTTGATGAAAATGAAATTTGGCCAGAAAATAAATTTTCATCAGTATTGTTGATCGGAAGATCTGATTACATTGAAAAAAATCCTGAAGTAATTAAAAAATGGATTAACGCCAATGAGAAAACAGTTCAATGGATTAATGATAATCCTGACGAATCAAAAAAACTCTATAATCAATTCATGAAAGGACATATGGGAAAAACATTACCAGAAAAAATTGTCCAAGATTCATTTTCTAATATAATCATAACATCTAAACCTGTAGAAAACTCAATTCACATTTTTGCTGAGCGTGCAGATGCTCTTGGATACCTTGGACGTGATGGTTACACGTTAGACGGAATTTTTTATCATGAAAATATATCTGTGACATCAAATGAGGAAAATCACAATGGGTAAGATAGAAGCTAAAAACATTGTAAAATATTTCCAACATGATGGAAAACCTCTTAAAGCAATTGGAGGAGTAAATCTCACTGTTGCTGATGGAGAGTTTGTATGTATAGTGGGACCTTCTGGATGTGGAAAATCAACTTTTCTTAGAATATTAGCTGGATTAGAAAAACCAGACGATGGCGAAATATTGCTTGATGGGAAAAAACTAGTCAATACTGGACCTGATAGAATAATGGTGTTCCAAGAAGGAGCATTATTCCCTTGGTTGACTGTGGAAGATAATGTAGAATATGGTTTGAAGGTTGCAGGCATACCTGAAAAGGAACGTCACGATATATCGAAAAGATATCTTGACATGATGCAATTATCTCAATTTGCAAATTCATACACGTATCAATTATCAACTGGCATGAAACAACGTGTAGCTATTGCTCGTGCGCTTGTGATGGATCCTGATGTATTACTAATGGATGAACCATTTGCTGCACTTGATTCTCAAACTCGAGACTTACTTTTAGTTGAAATGCAAATGATTTGGCAGAAAACAAAAAAGACAATCATTTTTGTTACACATAATGTGCCTGAAGCAGCTGTACTTGGTTCAAGAGTTGCTGTATTCAGCCATAGACCTTCAGTTGTAAAGAAATCACTTGATATTGATTACAAACGACCTCGTGTTGCAGAGGATGAAAACTTGGGGCAATTTGAAAAACAAATTCTTTCTGCATTAAGGCATCAGGGGCCAAAATAGGTGTTAATTCAATGAAAGCAAATCTCTTAGGTAAAAAAATTGCATTTTATGTATTAATCATAGTTGTTTGGCAAGGAATTGATTCTGCAGATATTTGGCCTGATAACATATTTCCTTCACCAATAGAAGTTGGAGAAGATCTATTGTTTGGACTATCTGACGGAAGTCTGCTTTATGGAATTGGAACTAGCATGTGGCGTTTGATAATTGGTTTAGCAATTGCAATTGGAGGTGGAATGCTACTTGGAATCTTCATGGCTCGTGTTGAAACTGTTAACCAAACAATTGGTTCCCTTGTACTTGGATTACAATCAATTCCTTCTGTAGCATGGGTACCGCTTGCGATTCTTTGGTTTGGTTTAACTGATTCGGGAATAATTTTTGTTACTGCAATTGGTGCAATATTTGCAGTTACTATCAACACATACACTGGAGTGAAAAATATTGATCCATCATTTATTGAAGCAGCAAGAAACATGGGTGCTAAAGGCAGTCAATTGGTCACAACAATTCTCATACCTGCTGCATTTCCGTACATGATTACAGGATTCAAACAAGGATGGGCATTTGCATGGAGAGGCGTAATTGGTGCAGAACTACTCTTCTCATTTTTAGGTCTTGGATTCTTGTTAAACGTTGGAAGACAACTAAATGATGTATCTCAAGTTATCGCAATGATGTTGGTAATTATGGGAATTGGAATTTTGATTGATGGCTTTGTCTTTAAAAAATTAGAGGACAAAGTTATGACTAAATGGGGACTTCGTTAGGCTTTTCTGATTTCATTCTAGTTGAAATTATGAATGCTGAAAGTGCAACTATGATTGCAAAAACCATGACTGCTGTGTAGTTTGTATAATATGCAATACTACCTGCAATTACTGGACCAATTACTGTAGAAATTGCTAATGTAGAACTAAAAATTGCAGTTGACGTTGATCTTGGATTATTTTCCATCAAATGGAAATTTCCTCCAATGAACAAAAATGCCCATGAACATCCAACTATTGCCATAAATGGCCACGCCATCCACCACTCTGTAATTAATGCCAGTCCCACAAATACTATGACTGTCATACCTATTCCAATCTTGAATTTTGTTATATTTTGAATCTGAATTCTTTTTGACATCAGATTCATGACAAGAAATGCAGTTAGTGTATTTGCTACGTATACCATTGAAACTTGATACAATTCTGCTCCAAAGTATTCCATTAACATAATTGGTAAAACAGTCCACGCTGCAGCTGCTCCAACATGACGAATTAATAATGATGAAAAAAGAAATTTGTTTTTCACAATAATCTTTTTGATAATTCCCTTTTCCACAATCTTCTCTGTTTGTATCTTAGGAAGTTTCAATGAAATGATGAATCCTATAATGAAAAAACAACTACTTACCACAAAAATCAATTTTTCATCGTTTGCAAATCCTGCTGCAACTATGCCTGCAAGCCATCCTAACGCATGGAATGATATTACTGATGCAACCTTGGATTTTCCTTTTCCTGCTTCATATGCGTATGCCAGCATTGGAGGAATCATAATTCCTGATGCTATTCCTGCACCCAATCTTGCTATGATTAAGTATGTAGTGTTATCTGCAAAATAATGTAAACCAAATGTAATTGCACATAAAATAAAACCGGCCCTAATGAAAAGTAGTCGTTTTGCTTTTCTGTCTGACATGCGACCAAAATATGTTTCAGTTAAAATTTGTGCAAATGCAAACGATGCAACAACTATTCCTATTTCAAAAACAGACTTTGATACTGTGCTTGCAATAATTGGCATAAACACAAATGTAATTGCTATTCCAGAATGTTGGAAAAAGGTAGTACCTCTAACTAGATTATTTAGATTATCTCTTTGTAACACAAATTTCTTATTTTGTTACCTAATTTGAAAGAAGAGGTAAAATCCATTATTTCATTTCAATTTAGCTGTAATTTGCTTTAACATTCTAGCTGATGCTCCCCAAATCAAATGATCTTCAAATGTGAATGTGTACATTTCTTGAATTGAGTTGTGTTTTGGATCTGAATCATTTGCAAGAGTTTCTAAAAATGATTTCAAAGGAATTTCTAGAAATTCATCAACTTCTGAATTTGGTGTTAAATCTCCAATTTTATTTAGTATGCAAACAAACGGCAAAATTGTAAATCCTGAATTTAATGTTGTAACAGGTTCTAATTGACCCAGAATTTTCTCACGTTCAACAATAATGCCCGTTTCTTCTCTGGTTTCTCTAATTGCGGTATCTAGCAAGTCATTATCTTCATTAGATATTTTCCCCCCTGGGAATGCTATTTCTCCTCCATGGTGATTCATTGTTATTGGTTTTTTTATCATTAGAATTTTTGGTGTATCATCAAAAATTATTATTAAAACCGATGCTAATTTTGTTTCATAATCACTTTCTAAAACTGGAGAAATTTTAGATGTTAACGATTCTCTAATTTTTTCTAAACTCACATTTTTGTGTAAAACAAATTACTAAATGAGTTTGTCTTTCTTGAAATTATCACGATTCCAATAATTGTCATTGCTAAGACTATCATGACCATCTGACCAAATTCTGGCACAACATAACTACCAAAAATCTCTATTTTTTCAGTACCTTTCTTGAATGGAATTGTAATTGTCAATCCCTTCTCAAATCCAAATTCATCAGTAATGTACAATGTTTCTGTTTCATCACCAAACAAACCTGGTTCGGAATGAATTTGTGCTATAAACTCTCCATTATCAAATGGTCTTACAAGAAAATCATTAATTTTCAAGGATAATTCTCCATCGTCAGTTGAATCCATATTGATAACTAATGATGCTTTTTTTGGCATTGCTGTGATATCTAAAACCTCACCTCCTTGAATTTCATAATAAATTAGAGTTGTCAAATCAATCTCATCAGGTACAACTGCGGTTCCGTCATTTTCCATAAATCCTGAAATTTTTACATTTCCTTGAAATGCCTCTGGCACTTCAAAGTAAAGATGCCAATTTCCCATTTCATCTATACTTTGTAATGTTTCAACTGATTCTGTAAATCTGATTTTAGGATCTTTTGAACTTGCACCTTTGGCCATCTTCTCTCCATCTAAAATCACTTCATATTTTTCATTAATGGAATTTGTAGGAAATTCAAAACTTCCTACAACTGGAAGCTGGAATCCATTTGATGAATACATGTTCAATTCCGTGCCATCATCAGTAAATTCTGCATCTTTGAACCATGCATTAGCAGTATATCTGAAGGTAAATGTTTCATCGTTTTGCTTTACAGTTAATGGCATAATTGAATCATCTCCAAATGCAAAACAACTGTAGTAATCAACATCTTGTGAAATATGTGGCGAAGCAAGCATTTTGAAATCAAAAACTTCTCCTGGTTTCATTTTATGAAATATTTCTGATGACGAAACATCCAATATGTTGTCATCTTTATCTTTAATCAATGCATAAATTCGAAATTTTTCAAATGTTTCTTCTCCACCATTTCTAATTTTTCCAACAATACTTCCATCCTCTTGTATATCTAAAGAATCGTAAAGTACGTAACCTCCAATATATCGATTCACAGTTTCTTCATATGCAATCAATGGTTCTTCTAAAATTGGTGATGGGCCGGTGACTTCAGGAAATTGTAATTTCAATGGAAGCATTTTGTCAGGTTCAATTGCAGCTAACTTGTGTGTCTGTTCAAATCTCTGATTACCATCCATAACAGATAGTGTAATGGTTGGCTGTATTGTGAAATATTCTTTATTTTTTACTCCAGCAAACACTGTGTATATGTCATTTTCATCATAAAATCCTACAAACTCATGACTCGGAATGTATACCTCTCCATACATTCCTGCATCTGCTAATCCTGGATAAAATACTGAAAATAATGCTAATGCTACTATTGTAAATGCAAATTTTCTCATATACCAAATCTGAGAAATTTAGATAAAAACCTAATCAGTTAATTCACTAAACATAGAGAAGTTTTAATCAAGTGTTTCGTCATTTCACATATGACTATAAGATATGAGATTAACCCTCCAAAGATATCTGATCCTCCCTCACGAATTCAGTTATTAGATGAGAGAATTGAACAAATTAGCAAGTTTTGTGATGGAATTCATGTAACTGATTCTGTTTTGGGAATTGAAAGAATTTCTCCATTAATTATTGGTGCAGAAATTAAACAAAAACATCCAAAACTGAATGTTACTATTAGTTTACGGGTAATTGATAAAACAATTCCAGAGATTACTGATATTGTTGATTCTGCCATAAATGCCAACATTGATGGAATTTTAATTCTAATGGGCGATCCATCTCCTGAAAATGATTACAAATCTGGAGTTATTCCGAGCTTTGCAGTAAAACAACTAATTCAAAATGGTTTTAATGAAAAAATCAATCTCTTTCTATCCCTTCCAAGCAACCCAAATTTTGAAAAAATTTCTAAAAAAGTGGAATCTAAACCAAATGGGTTTGTAACTCAAGTAGTTCATGATATTTCTCAAGTGAAAAGACTACATGATCATCTAAACCCAAAAAACTTTGAAATTATTCCTTGCTTGTTATTTCCTTCCCAAAAAAATTCACGCTCTGCACAATTTCTTAACCTTGATTGGTCAAACTATGAAGATAATTTCTCATCTTTTGTTCTTGAAATTGAGAGTATCACTGGTGATGTTTTACTAACATCTCCAAATGATTTTAAAGGAGCATTAGACTTCTTAACACGATTACAAAATTGAGTGAAGAAACATTTGCTACTGCATTGGAAAATAGAATTCTTCTTTTTGATGGAGCAATGGGAACTGAAATTCAAAGATATGATCCAAAATCTGAAGATTTTCCAGATGGTAAAGATGGATTTAACGATGGATTGTCCATCACTAAACCAGACTGGATAAAAGAAATTCATAGAAAGTATCTTACCGCTGGTGCAGATTGTATTGAAACTAACACCTTTGGTTCAAACAAAATTAAATTAGATGAATATGGATTTGGTTCACAAACTGTTGAGGTAAATCAAAAAAGTGCTGAAATTGCAAGAAGTGTTTGTAATGAATTTACAGATCGACAGAGATTTGTTATTGGTTCTATGGGTCCTACTGGTTATTTGCCTAGTTCAAATGATGCTGATCTTGGTCAGATGCCTTTGTCTGAAATTAGAGATGCATTTGAGTTACAAGCTGAGGGATTAATCAAAGGAACTGCAGATGCTTTACTTATTGAAACTAGTCAGGATATACTTGAAGTAAAATTGGCAGTCGAGGCATCCCATATTGCCATGGAAAAAACTGGAAAAAAAGTGACATTGATTTCAAATGTTACTTTAGACCAATATGGAAAAATGTTACTTGGAACCAATGTGCAATCTGCATACACTACAATTTCTGAAATGGGAATTGATGTCTTTGGTTTGAATTGTTCAACTGGTCCAATTGAGATGGAGCCAAGTGTTCAGTGGCTAAATGACCAAAAGCATAAACCGCTGTTGGTAGTTCCAAATGCTGGTATGCCTGAAAATGAAGGCGGTCATGCAGTATACAAAATGACCCCAGAAAAAATGGCTACTGCCCTTGATTCATTTATCAAAGAATATCCTCAAATCAACATTATTGGTGGTTGCTGTGGAACAAATCCTGAACATATTGAGCAATTAAGAAAAGTTATCGACCAGCAAAAGAAAGATTGATGAGATAAGTATTTGCAGAATGTAATAAACATGATGTAACATCGATGGTTTGGACAAACCTTATTTTTCACAAGCACCCTCACATAACGTGAAAATTCTACTCCTTTCTGTTCTAGCAGTTGCAATGATTGGACTGATGATCCCAAGTGCATTTGCTGAACTTACCATAACTGACGATTCCACAGGCGGAGATTGTTCAACAGTTGGAACGTGGAGTTCATCAACAAAAACTTGTACTCTGACCTCAGACATTGCAGATAACATTGTAATTGATAGTGATGGAATTACATTAGATGGAAATGATCATTCGTTAGATATTCCTTATGGGGCAAAAGGGATTTTTGCACACAATCATCATGATTTAACAATTAAAAATTTCAATATTTTTACAACTACTAGTGCTAGTCACGGAATGTATTTTTCAGGCTCAATTCCATCCGATTTAATTCCTGTAGTAAAAAATATTATAATTGAAAATAATGATTTTTCTATTCCTGGTGCAATAGCAATTGCAACTGATGTTTCATACCACCATCAAATTTCATCATATCCATTAACAAATTTTATTGTAAAAAATAATAATTTTGAAAGTAATCAAGTTGCAATTTGGCTTCTTTCCTATGGAAATGATGAGATCTTTGGAAATACAATCACTGCAGATTCTAACTGCATCGCTTCTAATTTTGGATGTACTGCAATTATAAATTTCTCGGGTATGGAAAATGATAATTCTAACAACCCTACAAAAATATATGATAATACTATAGATGGGTATGCAAATGTTTTTGAATCGTGGAGATACACAGAAATTTTTCAAAATGAAATAAGAAACTCACAAACAATCACACAAGCAGTAAACAATGGTGATCTCGGGCAAAACATATTCAATAATAATTTTTCAAGTTTTGAGACTATTCATGGAGGTAATGGTTACGTACCTAGTTATTATGAGAATTATTGGTCTAATTTTGATACAGAATCAGAAGGTTGCATCGATGCAAATTTTGATAATATTTGTGACACACAATATCAGGTAGACTCTTCCCCTTGGAATTTAGAAAATGGATGGCAAACCATAATCACATCTGCTGAATCAATTGCCATACAAGAAGCAACATCTAGTACCGGAACAACTGTTTCTTTTTCATCAATTACCGCTGAAAAAAACGGCAGTCCTGTATCTTTAACCTGTTCTCCATCGTCTGGTTCGACATTTCCATTAGGTTCCACTCAAGTTGTATGTCAAACTGCTGAAGGAAGAACTACATCTTTTACAATTACTGTCTCAGATACTATTGCGCCTGTAATCACAGTTCCTGAAAATATTGATGTTATCACATCTGTTCCACAAGGCAAAACAGTTGATTTCGATGTCTCTGTTATTGAAGCTGTAGGATTGGAAAACCCTGTTTCTTGTAGTAAATCCACTGGAGATCTTTTTCCCATAGGTGAAACAATTGTCACCTGTACTGCAACTGATACCTCTGGAAATTCAGATTCCAAGTCATTTGTTGTAACTGTTGAATCTGACACTCCTCCTCCTGAAATTACAGTCCCAACTAATTTGGTTGTTGCAGCTATAACTGGTTCTGGAATTAACGTGGATTATCCACAAGTTACTGCAACTGATCCACTAGGAGTTAGTTCCGGTCCTACTTGTGACTTTTCTTCAGGAAGCTTCTTCAATGTGGGCACTACCACTGTTACGTGCACTGCAACTAACACTCCAGGATTTTCATCCACCGCTAGTTTCACAATAACTGTTAATCCTCCTCCTAGCATTACTGTAGATCTTCTTCCTACACGTGATCAAATTGGATATGAATGGCAATATCCAACAAACCAACAAGTGTATAATGAATTAGAAGATTCTCGAGGTTACTATCCTGATGATTTTGATGGATTTGTTGAATATACATGGCGTGGACACATGAAAGGTGGAGGATATGATACCAACTTTTTTGATTTATACATTTACCGATTTGATTCAACTAACGCTGAATCATTTTATTCAAGCCATGTAAATTACTGGGAAAATAGAGGAGGATATTCAGAATGGAGCCCTGGTTGGAGTGCAGTTAGTGCAGATGAATGTTATGGTAGGACTGTAATGGGATTTGCAACTGATAAAATTACATTGTATTGTGTTAAAAATGAAATTGTGACATTTGCCACCACCACGGGATACCCTTATGATATGCAGGAAGAACTTGAA
>CACDFH010000013.1 GCA_902552015.1 uncultured marine group I thaumarchaeote
GTTCATCGTGCATCTGAAAAATCTATCAAAGCTGTAATGATTGGAGGTGAAATTGTTAATGGCAAACTCTAAACCAAAAGTTACTCTTAGTGCTGCCATAACTCTTGATGGAAAAATTGGCCAAAAAAATAAACAAATCATCTTGTCTTCAAAAGCTGATAAAATACGAGTTCATAAACTTCGTTCAAAATCTGATGCCATACTAGTTGGTAAAAATACTGTCCAACAAGATGATCCACTCTTAACTGTTAGATACGCTAAAGGAAAAAACCCAATTAGAATAATACTTGATTCTCATGGAACAATCAAAAATGATTCAAAAATAATTAAAACCTGTAAACGTGTTCCAACAATGATTGTTGTATCTGAACTTGTATCAAAATCAAATCTAAATCGATTACAGAAATTACCTATTGATGTAATTGTCTGTGGGAAAACTCAAGTAAACATAACAAAACTACTATCCATCTTATCAAAAAAGGGAATTAAGACTGTACTTTTAGAAGGTGGTGGAACACTAAATCGTTCTTTTTTGAAAAAAAATCTAATTGATGAAATGGTTATTGCATTAACTCCTTATGTTTTAGGTTCAGAAAACACTGTTAGCTTGTTTGAAGGAATCTCTTTTCCATCATTAAAAATGAAATTACCTCTAAAATTAAAAAATGTTCAAAAAAGTGGTAATGAAGTTATTTTAAATTATAAAATTTAAACTCTCAAATCGCCTTTGATCTGATCAATTTTCTTTGAAAAGCTTTTTCTAATCTTTTCATTCTTTTTTAGATTTAGAACTTGGCCACATGATGGACATTTGAAAAATAATTCTAATGCTTCTTCAAATGTTTCTCTTGAACAATCTTCATTTCCACAATGATAAAAGTCAGAAGAATTCTCATAATCTAGTCTTTTTTGTAATCTGTCAAGAATTTTCTTCTTTTGGTTTTCAATGAAATTTTCAACTTCATCTCTTCTTGAACGCCATCTGTAAACAAACCAGCCTTTTCTTTCGTCTTTTACACGAACTCCTGTAATCAAACCCTTTCCAAACAAATCATACAACACTCTTCTAACCATGTTGATTCTAAGACCTGTTGAACTAGCAATCTCTTCGTCTGTTGCATCCTCAGTTTTTAACAAAGAACGTGCAACTTTGAGATATTCATCTCCTCCAATCATTGCTGAAATTTTTACAAAAGGGTCTTCATACTTGTCAACCATATTTTCTCACATTATTTCCTCTATTTTTACTTTGAAACCACTTTTTTCCCTTTTTTAGTAGGAATTATTCTTCTGGCAGAATTATCAAATTTCATATCAAATTGCTTTCCTTTGTGCAATCGATCTAAGACTATCGCTAGTGCACTAATTTCAGAATGTGGTTGATTTGAAACTGATATGTTATAATCAGATTTTTCATAAATTGTTCTAGGTACCTTTTCAGCTCCTACAACAATTAAGATATTTTGATTTTTTCTAATATCTTTTGCAACATCGTCTATCTTTTCTCCATACATTGTCAAATGTACAATTTTGTATTCTTTGATTTTTGAGTTAAGAACTTTTTTCCAATCCTCAAAAAATTCCACTTTGAATTCTCCTCCCCACGTCTTATTCATTCTCTTTATTGTGTCTTCAATCTCAGGATCAACCTCATTCATGTATATTTTTGATGCCCCAAATGCTCTTGCTACTAATGCAACATGTGTTGTAACTCTATCGTCTCGTATAACTCGCTGTCCAATTCTTAAAACTTCGACATTCATTTTACTCATTTTTTCCGTAAAACCTTTCTTGTAATTTTTCTTTTAATTCTTTAAGATTTTTTCCAGTTAAAGCTGATACATCTAAACAGCTTTCAACTTCATCAATTTTTAAATTATTCATAATATGTAACAATTTTTTATCATCTAATGATTCTGATTTGTTAAAAAGAAAAATCATATTTTTTCTTTCAACACCTAATTCAACTAGTGTTTTATAACAAGTAGAAAATTTCTTTTTCATTAATTCATCGTCGTCTAGTGAATCTATAATCACTAAAATAACATCTGTAAAAATTAATTCTTCTAATGTTGATTTGAATGCTTCAATCAAGTAAGCTGGTAATTTGCTGATAAAACCTACTGTATCTGTAATTAATGAAATTTCTCTTCCAAGCTTTAATCTTCTTGTTGTAGTTGTTAGCGTTGTAAACAATTCTGCACTTTTTTCTTTTGTTTCACCAGTTAAATTATTGAATAGAGTAGTTTTTCCAGCTGATGTATAGCCTGCTAATGAAATTGTTTTGAATCCTAATCTGTCTCTTCCTTGTCTGTGTAGTGCTCTTTGTTTTCCAGCTTTTTCTAATTTTGTTTTAATTACAGTACCTCTATTTTTGATATCATCATAGTATGCATCAATTTCAAATTTACCAATTCCCATAAAGCCAGGTTGCTCTCCACCTTTTGCTAATCTAACTCGTTCTTTTGCTCTTGCTCTTTCATATCTTAACTGTGCTAATTTTACCTGCAGTTTAGACTCTGCACTACTTGCTCTGCTTTCAAAAATTTCTAAAATTAAGGATTCTCTATCAACAATTTCTATCTTTAATTTTGCAGCAAGACTGTAATTTTGATTTGGCTTCAAAAGTTCATCAAATACTATGACGTCTGGCTTTAATTTCTCAAGTTTTTCTTCTAATTCTTCGACCTTTGATTCAGTAATTCCGTATTTTCTTTTCTGTAAATCATCGACTTTTATCGTGTAAAGTACGTTGTATTGGGCTGCCTCACACAGTGATTTTGCCTCAGAACTGATATTTTCATTTAGATATGTGATTAAAATACAGGATTTCAAAATTTTCTCTAGTTCTTTTTGCTGACTTTCTCAATATTCATGTTTAGAACAATTTCTCCAATATCTGATGCATATTCAGCAATTCTTCGTATGTTTTCAGCAATTCTTCTAACTCTAAAAACCTCTTCTGAGTTCTTTGATTGCTCTAGTGCTTTTAGTACACCATCTTCATATTTTTTGATATTGTTAGAATCTCTGATTGCATTTTCAGCCTCTTGATAGTCATTTTTGAATAAAGCCAAACAGGTATTGTCTATTGCTGTTAATGCAAATTCGTTCATTTTTTCAATGCTAGTCATTATCTTACCTTTGATTGGTTTTTTGATATCTATGGCATCTTGGGCTAACGTAACTGCATGATCTCCAATTCTTTCAATATTTTTCACAATTACCCTATATCCTAAACAATCTCTTGAATTTTTGAATCCCATTTCTTCAAGCATGTGTTGATTTTCAATTGCTATTGTTAGTTGTCTGATAATATAGAAGCCAAATCTATCAACGTCATCATCTGAATTGATGACTTCTTGTGCCAGTTCATCATTTCCTTCTTTTAGTGATAATAGAGCATCTGTTTGCATGGATTTTGCCATAGATAGCATTCTTTTGAAAGCACCATCAACTGATAATTCTACTAGATTAATCAACACCTGGACGGTAATTCCGTCTGTGGAATCTGCTGTAATCTCAGACCCCATCAGAACCTTTTTGACAGCATTTCTAATTGCAATTCTGTGAGTTGGGGAAATTCGTGTACCTGCTTTTGGTTTTACATTGATCGTTTTTGAATTCAAAAAGTATAGTGCTATGAGTTTTCTAACTATTGTAGATTTTTCATCTTCTGGAGCAATTACTAGATTTGAAGATTCATCTCCTGAAGTTTTTCCCAAATTGACAGGTTTGACTTCTAATACTGTGCTCCCATTTCTTCCAACCGTAACTTGGTCCCCTTGTTTTAGACCTTGGTCTTTAATCCAATCTTTTGGTAGTGATACAATGTAAGATGATTTTCCTGTAAACTGAATTTTTCTAATCTGGTCTTTATCTGCCATAACCCGGCTTACTATATAGAATTAATAAATATATGGTTTTTTAAGCGATCTATGTGTTTTACTAAATATCTAATATTCTAGGCATTAAAGAAAATAGTATCATTTTAAGTCGTTTTTTGTGCCTGACTTCATACTTTTTGTATCATTTTTTACTCAGACTAATATTTACGAAATAATTCTCAACAGCCATGGACCCATTTGAAAAAATATCACATTCAGTTGATACATTATTTGGAACTGGAGTCTCAAAGAATATCCCAAAGGATATTGATTTCAAAATGTCAAAAAAGACAGGGAGAATTCGAGCCGTATACCATAATGGTTTGTTACTATTTACTCCTCGTACAGATGGTGGTATTGCAATGTCGATTTATTGTGCTGAACTATTCTCAAAAAACAAGAAATTTGTCAATAATTATTGCATAGAAGTTGATGCTGAATCAAAGCCATTTGTTGAACAGGGAAAATCAGTTTTTTGCCAACATGTGAAACGATGTGGTTCCAAGATAGAAATTGGTTCAGACGTGCCTATATTTTTCAAAAAACAGATAATTGGAGTGGGAAAATCAATCCTCTCTTCAAATATGATTAAGACTCAATCTAGAGGTATGGCAATTAGAGTCCGAGATAGTTTAAAATCTCAGACTGATGGAGGTCAATCATAATGATGGGTGGACGTGGCGGAAATCGTCAAATGAGAAGAATGATGGATAAGATGGGCATGGATATGGAAGAGGTCAATAATGTCCAAGAAGTCATAATCAAGACCGACAAAAAAGAGATCATAATTAACAAACCAGCAGTTACTGAAATGAAGACAAAAGATTCCAGTATTTTTCAGGTAGTAGCTGAATCTTATGAAGAAAAGGAATTAGAGGTTCAAATTTTCAGCGATGAGGATATCTCATTGATATGTCAACAGGCTAATGTGGATGAGGAAGCTGCCAAAAACGCCCTCCAAGAGTGTGATGGCGATCTAGCCAGAGCGATCCTACTGCTTACTACAAATTGAAGATTTTAATAATGGAGTGAGAGGTTTAAATCAAAATGAGTCAAAAAGTCGATGGAATAATCAATTCACTATCTGAACTAGAATCTGAAATAGATTCTGTAAATCTCAGTTTGGCTGATATGAAAAAATCACTAAATTCCATTGCCCACAAAGAGATCGATTCTCTTCTAGAACAAACCCGAAAAATGGCTACTTCTGAGGCAGAATCCATGATTTCAGAGTCTAAATCAAAGGCCGAATCTGAATCTCAAAAAATTACTCAAGACGGTGAATCAAAAGTTGCCGAAATTCAGCAAAAAATTGATTCCACATTTGATTCTGCAGTAGATAATGCAGTTTCTACAATCCTAAAATCCTAGTTTTTCACAATTACTTATCTCAACGAGTTTACTGCTTTAGAGTCATTTTTGACAATTTGTGTAGCAAATTTACGCCCAAAAGTACTAAATTTGAAGAAACAGTACACAAGGTATTACTCGTATAGAAAATGCAAAAATTGGAATCGCCACAGAGTATGGCAAACCCTATTTCAAACTATCCAAAATTTTTAAGGAATTAGAAATTCCATTTGATTCAATATTGCCTAGTGAAATTGATGATTTCAACGGCGATCTAGTAATCACCACTGAAAAAGAGGCCCCAAAACAAATCTCGACACCAATGCTATTTGATGAAATAATCAGCAAAGACCCAATTGTTGTCAAAGGCATTATAACGAAAATGCTCAATTCTTCTACCAACTCCAGTAAGCTGGTATTAGGGATAGATCCTGGTCAAAGAATTGGTGTTTCTGTAACATATCTAGAAAACGAGATTGCAAGAGCATTTTTTGTTTCTCTTGATAAATTGATTCCATATTTGATTTCAATTTTAGCCGAATTACCTGCTGCTAGAAAAATTGTTAAAATTGGAAATGGTGATATGAAAACAGCTAACAAAATTCTTCAAATGTTAAATTTACAATTTTGTTCAAAGTTTGAAATTGAATTTGTTGATGAATCAAGTACCACATTAAAAATTAAAAATCATAATCAACGCGGAAAAAGAGACATGTTATCTGCACAATTCATTTCTCAAAGAAATGGAAACCCAAAATCAATTTTACCACTTTCCATTACCGGTTAGTACAAAGTCCGAAAACGCAAAGATATTTATATTTAATTCCGTTTTTTTTGAAATTGATCAGTTTTTAAATATAAATCAATAAAAATTTTACATAAAAAATGCCTTTTTTTGTAAAAAATCATTAGATCCGTTTTATATAGTTGTAATTTCTATAATAAATGCGGAAACAAAATGACATGTAAAGGAATCTGTTCTAGATACAAAGCACAAAAACCAGTAGGTACTGGACGTTATGCATCTGGTCAAAGACGTTGTCAGATATGTGAAATCTTCATTAATTGGGAAGGACTTTGGTGCCCATGCTGTGGTTACCGATTAAGAACTAAACCACGTAACTTGAAGTATAAAGCTAAACTCAGAGCAAGAGTAGAAGCTGATGCAGCATCTCTCAAATCTCAAACTGTTGAAGCACCACAGGTCGCAACAGTTTCAGCAGAATCATCTGATTTTGTAAAAACAACATTAGAAACTGCTGTCTCTGAAGGATGGACAAAAACAAAGACCATTGAAGAACTCAGAAAATCTGAAGAACGTATGACCATCAAAAAAGCAAGAGAACTAGTAAAAGAAGCATTTGAAGCAAAGTCTGAACCGATAGCAATAAAGGCATAATTGAAAAAGTCTTGTTGTGGAACCTGGTTGTAATACAAAGACAATTGCGTATGAAAATCGTACTTTTCTAGTGAATATGCTAAATTTTGAAAATGGCATGGTCATTGCTATTTCTGAGAATTCATTAAAAATCGGTCCTATGCTAATCTCTATTAGCTCTGGGCCTGTTCCTTCTACATCTGTAATCATTCCCGCAAAATCTGAAGAGCTTTTTCTTAAATTATTGTCTGAAAAAATATCCTCTTTTCTAAAAGGCATATGCATTGTCACAGGAAATTTTGAAAAACCATTAGATAATGAAACCACAAAGCAATTAATGCATGAAATTATGGGAGAAATTACACAATGACTTCCGACCTACGTGAATACATATCAAAATTAAAAAAATCTAAAGAAATCAAAATTGTTAAAAAAAAGGTTTCAACAAAATTTGAGATTGCTGGAATAACTGCAAAAGCAGATGGTACTTCTGCCTTGTTCTTTGAAAATATTAAACAAAACAACTTCAATTTAGTTAGCAATCTAGTTGGTACACGAAAGCGATTTGCATTAGCAGTAAACTCAAAAGAAAATAAAATTCATGAATCCATTTATTCCTCAATCAAAAAAGCAAAAAAACCAAAAATCACCTCAAATGGAAAGTTTTTTGAAAATTCATCAAAAAATCTTTCTGAACTTCCTATTGTTACACATTTTGAAAAAGAGTCTGGACCGTTCATTACATCTGCTATTGTTTATTCACAAAACCATGAATTCAAAACACAAAATTCTGCATTTCACCGATTAATGCCTGTTGATAAAACACATTTCTCGATTAGAATGGTTGAAGGACGCCACTCCCATCGAAATTTCATGAATGCAAAAGAGCATGGAGAGGATCTTAAAGTTGCAATTACTGTTGGTGTTCATCCTGCAATATCAATTGCAGGTGCTTATCAAGCTGATTGGGGAAAAGATGAATTGTATATAGCTAATTCCTTATTGGGAAATAAATTGGCATTGACAAAATGTCCGTATACTGGAATGCACGTTCCTTCTGGCACAGAAATTGTCATGGAAGGTAGGATTCTTCAAGATAAAACTGACAAAGAATGGATGGTTGAAATGCTGCGTACATATGATCATCCTAGAGAACAACCACTCTTTGAACTAGAAAAAATGTATTATAGAAATAATCCAATTTTCCATGATATTCTTTCTGGATATGGTGAACACCATTTGTTAATGGGAATGCCAATAGAGTCAAAACTTAATGGAATAATAAAGAAAAAATTCCCTTCAACTAACCAAGTAATCCTGTCTAATGGTGGTTCACATTGGCTTCACGCTGTAGCACAAATTTCAAAAAAACCTTCAACTAATGTAAAAAAAATAATTAATGAAATTTTTGCATCTCATCGTTCTCTGAAAATGGTTACTATTGTCGATGATGATATCGATCCTTCAGACTCTGAGCAGGTTGAATATGCTATGGCAACACGATTTCAGGCTGACAAAGACATGGTGTTAATAAAAAATGTACGTGGTTCCAGTTTGGATCCATCTAGTGATCAGAAAAAACTCAAAACTGCCAAACTTGGAATTGATGCAACTAGACCTCTTGATAAGAGAAAAGAAGGATTTGAAATCGCAAAAATTCCAAAACTTGATAAAATCTCTTTAGACAATTATTAACAAAATGAAAGCTCTAGTTTATGAAAAATATGCAGAAAATAATGATTTTGAATCTATCTTACAACTAAAAGAAGTTCCAGACCCGGTTCCAAAACCAAATGAAGTTTTATTTCGTGTCAAAGCTGCTGCATTAAACTATGATGACATATGGGGAATGCGAGGCAAACCTCTTGCAGTACCTTTACCACATATTTCTGGTACTGATGCAGCTGGTGAAGTAATTGCAGTTGGTGAAGATGTAAAAACTATCAAAGTTGGTGATAGAGTTGTTTCACATGGAAACATGTCTTGTCGTGTTTGTTCCAGATGTACTTCTGGAAGAGAATATGATTGTAAAAAAAGAATAATTTGGGGATTTCAAACTGGAC
This sequence comes from uncultured marine group I thaumarchaeote, assembly GCA_902552015.1. Lineage (GTDB taxonomy): Archaea > Thermoproteota > Nitrososphaeria > Nitrososphaerales > Nitrosopumilaceae > Nitrosopelagicus. The sequence continues at coordinate 8,679 of CACDFH010000013.1, forward strand.
CTCTTTGGGGTGGATATTGCGAAATTGCACATTTGCCTGAAATCAATGTCTTAAAAATTCCAGATTCAATTTCTTATGAAGATGCAGCTGCTGCATCCATGACACTTTTGACGTCTTGGCACATGTTGGTTGGAAGAGCTAAGATCAAGCCAGGACAAATTGTTCTTGTAATGGGAGGTAGTTCTGGTGTTGGTATTTTTGGTATTCAAATTGCAAAATTGTATGGTTGCACTGTAATTGCAACTGCGAGTCCAGAAAAACTAGACCAATTAAAGGAACTTGGTGCTGATTATACAGTAGATCATAGAAAGGAGGACTGGCACAAAGAAGTTTTCAAAATATCAAAAGAATTAGCAAAAAAGAACAATGAAGCCCCCGGAATCGACGTAATTTTTGAGCATATTGGTGGCTCACATTTTAACAAAGAACTAACTTTACTCAAATATGGTGCAACCATTGTTACTACTGGAGCTACCACTGGATATGACGCTCCGGCAGACTTGCGTCACATATTTTTCAAAGGAATCAATATCTTGGGTTCAACACAGGGAACTCGTGCAGAGCTAGAAGATGGATTTTATTGGATGGGTCAAGGAAAAATTAAGGTAATTATCGATTCTGAATACACATTTGAAAATGCCGTAGATGCTCATAACAAAATGTTAAACGGAAAAGGATTAGTTGGAAAAATAATTCTCAAACCTGAGTAATCTTATTTTTTATTATACTTGTTTTGAAAAATTTGTCTTAGTGATTCATCTGAATACCACAAACCATGCTCTTCGTCTACATGTTTTCCAAATTCTCTCATCACGTATTCGCCATCTTCGCCTTTTGCAACAAAATCACAATCGTATCCATAATCTCTGCAAGCCAGCTCAAAAGTCATGATTTTTTCATTGTTGTGGGCTAAAAAAGTGATTCGGTAATAATTATAGTGCCGAATCAACCATTAGTGCAATGAATAATACTGCAAGATATGGACTTGAAAATTTGAATAATACCCATGATGCTTTTTCAGTTGGTTTTGAAACAACCCATGCACTAAGTACTACCATCAAAATACCTGATGCTATTGCTGTGTACAGGTAAATATCTCCCATGACAGGTTCGCCAGTATCTGTTGTCAAAAAGAATGGTACTATACTGAATACCACCATCATTACTGTAGTTGCAGCAATTACTCTTGCTGATGTTTTTTCAGATAACACTGCAGTTAGCATTGGAACTTTCACCTTTTGATAATCATCTCTAAAGTGCAATGTTAATGCCCAAATATGCATTGGAATCCAAATGAATACTAATCCTGCCATAATTAATCCAAAGTCCCATAATCCGGTTAATGTTACTGCAGCATAACCAATCATTGCAGGTGCACCTCCTGAAAAACCTCCTAGTATGATGTTTAGCTGACTTTTTCTTTTCAATGCATGACTGTAAATCAAAATATTATCTGCTAAACCAAATACCATGAATATACCACACCACATTCCATTCCAAAATGAAGTAGTAAATGCAATTCCAAATGCACATGCAATTGAAATTCCTGCCAAAACTAATCCAAAGTCTCTTGCTTTTTCGGCTGGGAAAATTCTTTTACTTGGAATTGGTCTTCCCTTTGTTCTTTCCATTATTTCATCTATATCTCTATCATGATAATTTGTCAAAGTGTTTGCTGATGCAGAACCTGCTGCTACTCCAAAAAGCATCAAAGCCCAAGTTGCAATTGAGATCTCAATATTATAGATATTTGATGCTGTGATAGCAGTACCAAATGCGGTAAAAACTAACAAATACCAAATTTTTGGTTTTGTTAATTCATAGTATGTTTTTATTTTAATTTTGGTAGTTGTTTCTTGCATCTAATCACTCACATTCTCAGAAAAATAAATATCACGCGTTTACTCTGGCATGTAAGGCATCGGTTTTGTCCTTCTTTTCATCTCTATGAAGCTTTCAGAGCCCAAAATTCCCTCAATTTTGCCAATTTTCTCTGAAACAACTTTATGCATATCGTTTAATGATTTTGCGTACATTGTAACCATGATGTCAAATCTTCCGGTAACCTCTGAAATTTCTCTCACGCCGTCAATCTCAAATAAATTATCAATTATGGCATCTCGTCTTTTAGAATCCATATTGATTCCAGTAACTGATTTTACTGAATAACCTAATTCTTTGTCATTAACATCAATTGTATATCTCTGAATTAATTTCTGTTTCAAAAGTCGTTTAATTCTACTATACACTACTGATGAATTAATATTGATTTTTTCTGATAATTTTGGAACTGATATTGATGCGTCATTACTTAATTCTGATAAAATTTTTAAATCAAGATCATCTATTTTGGCCATTTAATTCACCGGCATTTTAGAATTTACTACCTTTAATAAAGATATTATTGAAAAATTTCTAAAATTTAATACTAAATCTTCTCTTTCTTGTATAACATCTCTGCTAACAAGACTGCACCTTTTGCAGAACCCATTTTCTTATTATGTGAAAATAGCATATACTTTAATCCATTATCAAACAGTTCTTCTTTCTCAACTCTTCCAATTGATGTTGTCATGCCATCTCCTACTTCTCTTTCCATTCTAGGTTGTGGTCTTGTTGGATCATCATGAAATGCATAGTATTTCTCAGGTGCTGAAGGTAATCCTGATACTGAAATATCTTCATTGTAACTGTTGAATGTGTCTTTAGCTTGACTAGGATCAATTTCTTTTTCAGTTTCAACAAATACTGATTCTGTATGTCCGTCAATTACTGGAACTCTTGTACATGTACAACTAACTTTGATATCTGCATCTTCAATTTTACCATCTTTTAATTTTCCAAGAATTTTCTTTGTTTCAATTCTAACTTTTCCTTCTTCTTTAGGAATGTATGGTAAAATATTATCAGTAATTCCCATTGCTGAAACACCTGACTTTCCTCCGCCAGAAATTGCTTGCATTGAAGTCATCATAACTTTCTTTGCGCCATATTTTTCAACTAGTGGTTTTAATGTAATCACTAAACCTGTGGTTGTACAGTTTGGTAATGGTGCAACCCATCCTTTCCAGTCTCTATTTTTCTTTTGAACTTCTAATAATTCCGCTTGATCGTCATTGATTCCTGGAATTAAAATTGGAACATCTTCCTCATATCTATAAGCTGAAGATGTAGAAATAACTGGTAAATCTTTTGCAAATTTTGTTTCAATATCTCTTGCAGCTTCTGATTCAACTGCTGAAAAAATCAAATCTAATTCTTGCACGTTAATTTCATCAACTTTTAGAACTTTCATATTTTTGATATATTCTGGAATTTGTCCACCAACATCCCATGCAATAATTCCGCTGGCATCCCTGATTGCATCAAGATACATTTTTCCTGCTGAACGTTCTGATGCTGCAATTTGAGTTACTTCAAACCATGGATGGTTATCTAGTGATTGTACAAATTCTTGACCTACAGAACCTGTTACACCTATTATGGCAACTCTTTTTTTCATCGATCAAATTTGGTAATTTTCAGTTAATATTCCTTTAGACAAAACCAAAAGAATACTATACTGAATTACTTTATTTCAAATGTTGAAAATAACTCCAAATCTCAATACGGCTAATCATGTACCTGCCGCTCATGGAGGTATATTTTCGATAAAAAATCCAGATGAAAATATTATTGATTTTAGTTCCAATGTTAATCCATTGGGCTGTCATCCCGGTGTAAAAAAATATCTGAAAAAACAACTAAACCAAATTCATGTTTATCCTGATTCTGAATCAACACGTTTACGTTCAAATCTAAAATGGTTTATTGGACTAAGTACGTCACAAATTCTTATTGGAAATGGAGCTACTGAATTGATTTACAATTTTTGTAGTGCATTTGTCAATAAAAATTCCAAAGTTTTGATTCCATGCCCAACATTTTCTGAATATGAGAAGGCAGTAAAATTTTTTGGTGGTAAGGTAATTTCATTTAAAACATTAAATCTCAATACAGATTTTCAAAAATTCTTAACAAAAATACCTACAAAGGGCATTGTTTTCATCTGTAATCCAAATAATCCTACTGGTGAAATATTATCAAAAAAGAATATGGAAAAAATTGTAAAAACTGCTGAAAAAAAATCTAGTTTAGTTTTTGTTGATGAAACATTCATTGAGCTTGTACCGGATTCTAACTCATCATTAGCAAAGACTCTAAAATCATATGAAAACTTATTCATCTTACGCTCTTTTACAAAATCGTTTGGATTAGCAGGATTAAGAATTGGTTATGGACTTGGAAGTAAAAAAATAATTGAAATTCTACAAAGAATAAAAATTCCTTGGAATGTTAATTATATCGCACAAACAGCAGCAAGTGCTGCAATATGTTATTCTGATTTTCTTGAAAAATCTCAAAAAAACATCAAAAAAGAATATTCATTTTTAATTAATGCTTTGTCAAAAATTGATTGGTTATCATGTTTTCCTTCTTCAACAAATTTCATTTTAATCAAAACAAAAATTAATTCAAAGAAACTCCAAAAAAAATTACTCAAGAAAAATATTCTTGTTAGAGATTGTAGTACATTTTGCGGTCTTAATGAAAATTATATTCGAATAGCTGTAAAAAATAGAACTCAAAATAAATTACTAATAGATGCACTTGGAGAAATAAAATGGTAAAGTCATTAATGATACAAGGCACGTCGTCTGGTGCTGGAAAAACAATTCTTGTTACTGCTCTTTGTAGAATTTTTTCAGATTTAGGATATACTGTATCTCCATTCAAGTCACAAAACATGTCTAATTTTTCATATATTGAGAAAAATTTCGAAATTTCTAGAGCCCAAGCAATACAGGCAGTAGCTGCACGTACTGATATTACTCCTGATCAAAACCCTATATTGTTAAAACCCTTGGGAAATTATCGCAGTTCCATATTTGTGAATGGGAAATTCTTTAAAAAAATGTATGCTAGTGATTATTATGAAAATTTTGCTCTTAAAGCAGGTCTAAAAGCTTCGATGAACTCATTTAACAAACTTGCAGATTCTCATGAAATAATTTTCCTTGAAGGGGCAGGCTCACCTGCTGAAATCAATTTACAAAAATTTGATATCACTAACATGAAAATTGCTCAAAAAACAAAATCACCTGTATTACTAATCACTGACATTGAAAGAGGTGGGGCATTTGCAAGTATAGTAGGAACAATGGAGTTGATTGAAAAAAAATACCAAAAACTTGTTGAAGGATTTATCATAAACAAATTTCGAGGAGATATTGAAATTTTAAAACCTGGATATAGAAAATTAAAACAAAAAACGGGGTTACCTGTTTTTGGTACAATTCCTATGACTGCTTTTGAAATACCTGATGAAGATTCTATTGGAAATTCACCTAAGAATTTGAACTGGAATGCTTCAAATCTCAAAAAATTGAATTCTGAAATTGATAAAATTGCCAAAGTTGTAAAGTCAAGTCTTAATATCCGTCAAGTGGAGAAACTTTTGAAATGATTCTAGAATCAATTGTTATAATTGGATTTGCAATTTTACTAGATCTTGTCTTTGGTGATCCAAAAAATCGTTATCATCCAACTGCTTGGATTGGTATGTTGATTGGAACTATTACAACTCGAATGAAAAACGAAAATTACACTGTTGAAAAAATTGGAGGAATTTTTATTGTTTTAATTCCTGTTTGTATCTCTGTAATCATTCTATCTGGTTTGAACTTTAGTATTGATCTAATTAGTGTTGAATCTTTGTCTATTTTGATTTCTATTATTTCTGGAGTAGTATTATTCAAAATGACTATAGCAATTAAAGGAATGGAACAACACGCATTGGCTGTATTAGATTCTATTCAAAAAAATGATCTAACTCAAGCAAGAACAAATCTCTCAATGATAGTAAAGAGAAATACTAAAAATTTAGATAAAAATCACATACTTTCTGGAACTTTAGAAAGTCTTAGTGAAAACATTGTAGATGGAATAACTGGCCCAATGTTTTACTTTGCAATATTTGGTCTACCTGGTGCATTTGTATACAGAATTGTAAATACTGTAGATTCTATGGTTGGTTACAAAACTCAAATGTTTAAGAATCTAGGTTGGTTTGGAGCAAACTGTGATAATGTCTTAAACTACATACCTTCAAGATTAACTGGTTTGACAATTGTACTTGGTTCAATGTTGTTAGGACATGATTGGAAAAATTGTTATGAAATTTTCAAACGTGATGGTAAAAAAACTGACAGTCCTAATGCAGGATATCCTATGGCTGCTTTTGCAGGTGCGTTAGGTACTAAATTTGAAAAACTTGAACATTATTCATTGGGAAGTGGAGAATACAAAATTACTTCAAAAAAAGTTAAAGACGCAATTTCTTTGATGAAAGTTACATCACTACTATTCTTTGGTATTGTGTCTATTCCTATAATCTTGCTCATTTCATTTGTGGAGTTGATTTTATTTGCTTAAACAAATCGGTTCTATTTTTTCATTTTTGACAATTATACCTACGTCAAATTCTGATCTTAATTCAATTGCAAAAAACATGTATCTTTTTCCAATTGTTGGAATTGTAATTGGACTAATCATTGGAAGTCTAGGTTATGGTTTATCATTATACTTAGAACCACTTGTTGTATCTTTAGTTGTTGTTGCATCTCTTGCAGTAATTACTGGAATTCACCACACTGATGGTCTTGCTGATTTTGCAGACGGTTTAATGACTAAAGGTACAAAAGAAAAAAAACGCAAAGCAATGAAAGATCTTTCGGTAGGTTCTGCTGGGATATTTTCAATAGTATTGTATGCAATAGGCGTAATCATTGCATTATCGCTTAGTAGTGGAATGGAGTTATTCAAAATTATATTACTTAGCGAAATTATGGCAAAATTTTCAATGGTTCTGATGGCTGGATTGGGAAATTCTGCGTCAATAGGTTCAAACTCTCCTTTCATGGATTCTATGAAAGACAAAAAACGGTTATTGGTAGCAGGTATCATTACTATTATTCCATTTATCATACTTGGTGAAATGAATGGTTTCATAGTTTTTGCATCAGGAATTGTTCTTACAATGTTTCTTGTTGGATTATCTACAAAAAGTTTTGGTGGAATCACTGGTGATGTGATGGGTGCAAGTAACGAATTGACAAGATTATCATCACTACTAATTTTTGTTTCATTATGATTGGTCTTGTTATGGCTGGTGGTAAAGGAACCAGAATGCAAAGTGATAAAGAAAAACTATTACTTGAATACAAAAAACCACTTGTCTTACATGTTGTTGATGCATTAAAAAATTCAAACTGTTTTAAAAAAATTATTGCTGTTACCAGTCCAAATTCTCCACAAACACAAAGAATTCTTAGTGAGAATAATGTAAAAATTATTGAAACTTTAGGAGATAACTTTGTAACAGATCTTAATCATGTTTTGAAACAATTAGATGATTATGTTTTTGTTGCATCTGGGGATTTACCTCTATTAGATGAAAATATTGTTAAACAGATAGCTGCTGATTCAAATCCTAAGAAAATATGGACTAGTGTTGTTACCACAAAATCATTTCAATCATCTTTAAATCTTGAACCAGAATGTCTCATTTCACTAAACAATGAAGAACATGTACACACTGGTATTTCTGTTGTAAATGCATCTGAAATTAAAAATTTTGATTCTGTAGAAGAAGATTATCTAATAATTAATGATAAACGCGTTTGTTTGAATGTAAATACAAAAACTGATTTTGAATTACTCAGCAGTCTCTAAAACTTTACCATTTATCTGAGCAATTGAGCCTGTTGCTTTTGACAAAACGTTTCCACATGAATTACAAATTACTTGTGTAGAACTATGTGAATAAACAATTTGTTCTGATTCACATTCGTGACATTTTACTTTGTTGAATTTACTACTTGGTTCTGGAACCAAAACGTGATCTTTTTTCATGCTGCAATCAACTCGAACTTTCTAATTCTAATTCCTTTATTCATCATTTTCTTTTTACATGTTGTACATGTCTCAATTAGTGTAACTTTTTTTGTAGTCTTTGCAGGTTTTGCAAGTTTTGGGAATTTTTGTCCACCATAACCTTTCTTTCTTAAAGCGTGTCTTCTTTCACCTGCTGCTGAACCTCTTCTTTTTCCAGCTTTGTAAATAGAGACTTTCATTGTCTGATGACTTTTACATTTTGGACAATAGGATCTAGTCTCTTTTGGTAAATTCATAGTATTGTGCCTCGGTGACCGTAATTTAAACATCGCTTCAACGTATAATAATATCTGAGGCTAGCATTGAGATATGCACACAAAACTTTCTTCAACATTATCTGAAATCAATTCGGTTTCTGTAGGTGATGATTATGCAGATCTAATTTTGCAAAATTGTTCTCTAGTCAATGTCTACACAAATGAAATCCAGGAAAAAATTCAGATATCTATCAAAAAAGATAGAATTGCATTTGTTGGCGAAGATGCGTCTCACACACTTGGTCCAAAGACCAAAGTTTTGGATGTAAAGAATAAACATGTTTGTCCAAGTTTTGTTGATCCTCACATACACATTGATCACTTTGTGACACCTGCAGAATTTATAAAAAAATCATTACTACATGGTGTAACATCACTTTTTCCAGATTCTATTGATATTGTAAGTGTCTGTGGCTATCGTGGTTTCAAGGAATTTTTGCGACAAACAGAAAATTTACCAGTGAGATTTTTCCATACTATTCCTGGTGGTTTACCTGTTGATAGAAAATTCAGTCATGGAAAAACTCTCAGTATTAAAGAAGAAAAACAAGCAATTGATTTACGGTCTGTTGTTGGATTAGGAGAAGTATTCTCTTGGACAAAAGTTACAAAGCGAGATCCTAAAACAATGAAGTCATTAAAACAGATGCATGAACACAATTGCATAATTAATGGTCATACTGCCGGTGCAAGTGGAAAAAAATTAAACTCTTACATTGCATCAGGAATTTTTTCTTGTCATGAACCAATAAACTTTGATCAAGTGTTAGAAAGATTACGTCTTGGAATGTGGATAATGATTAGAGAAGGTTCAATACGTAGAGACTTGAAAGAAATTGTTCCACTAGTACTATCTAAAAAAATATACAAAAACAGATTGATGTTTTGCTCTGATGGTTTAGATCCTTTTGATGTATCTAACATAGGTCACATTGATCATTGTGTTAGAGAATCCATAAAACTTGGAATGAATCCAATTGACGCAATTTCTATGGCATCAAGAAATTGTTTTGATTATTACAAATTAGGAAATGATTTTGGTGGAATTGGTCCTGGAAAAATTGCAGATATCTTAATTTTAGATGATCTAGAAAAAATAAAAATCAACAAAGTAATGCTAGGCGGAAAGATTGTTGTCTCTAATGGAAAACTTGTTGAAAGAATTCAAACACCTAAAGTACCACCTTGGATGCAAAAAACAGTTAAGATTCCAAAATTACAACCAAAAAATTTCAATGTAAATTCAAAGAACAATGTTGAAACTGTGAATACAATTCTAATGAGAACTGAAATTGTTACAAAAAAGAGTTCAGCTGACTTGGATGTTACTAACTCTAATGTTTCGGCATCATATGACAAAGACATTTGGAAAGTAGCTGCATTGGATAGAACATTTGGAAGCAAAACTAAAACTGTTGGATTTTTAGAAAATTTTGGTGCTGATATAGGTGCATTTGCATCAACATGGAGTTTTCATGAAAATGACATGATTGTTATTGGTTCAAATGAAGATGATATGGCTGATGCGTGTAACAAGCTTGCTAAATCACAAGGAGGTCTGATAGTTGTAAAAGATGGCAAAACGTTAGCATCTTTACCATTTCAGTTAGGTGGAATAATCTCTACTGATCCAATTGATAAGGTAACAAAGAACTTTACAAAAATTAATGATGTTTTATCAGATTCTGGTTGTAAATTTAAGAAACCTCATTTAATGCCATTATTCTTGCCTTTCTTGGCATTGCCAGATATACGAATTCTGTATAGTGGAATAGTAGATGTAAAATCCAGACAATTCATCCCAACGATCCAGACCAAACTATAAAAAGGGAATTCATGGGAAAACATCCGTGGCCTCAATCCAACAAACACCAAATGGACCTGTTTTAGTCCTAAAAGAAAGCGCTTTACAGGAAAAAGGTAAAGACGCTCAGAAAAACAATATCATGGCTGCAAAAATGGTTGCAGATATTGTCAAATCAAGTCTTGGCCCTCGTGGACTTGATAAAATGCTTGTTGATTCTTTAGGTGACGTTACAATTACAAACGATGGTGCAACAATTCTAAAAGAAATTGATGCACAACATCCAGCTGCTAAAATGATGATTGAAATTTCAAAAACAATTGATACTGAAGTTGGTGACGGAACAACATCCTCTGTTATTTTTGCTGGAACATTATTGGCAAAAGCAGAAGAATTACTAAAAAAAGATGTACACTCTTCAGTTATCATTGAAGGATTTCAAGCTGCATCTGAAAAAGCATTAGAAATCCTAGCAGAAATTTCTAAAAAAGTTACTCCTGAAGATAGAGACACATTGTTACAAGTTGCAAGTACAAGTATGGAATCAAAATTAATCTCTGAAGATAGTGAATCATTATCAAAAATTGTTGTTGACTCAATTATGAGCATAACTGAAACAAAAGATAACAAATCTTCTGTTGATCTTGATAACCTCAAAGTTGAGAAAAAGGCTGGTGGTTCAATTCAAGATACTGCATTGATTAAAGGAATTGTCTTGGACAAAGAAGTTGTACACTCTGGTATGCCTACAAAAATTCAACAAGCAAAAATTGCCTTACTTAACACTGCAATGGAAGTTGAAAAAACAGAGATGAGTGCAGAAATTAGAATTAATGATCCAACACAAATGCAAATGTTCCTTGAAGAAGAAAACAGAATGATCAAAGCAATGGTTGATAAAATTCATTCAATTGGCGCAAACGTTGTCATCTGTCAAAAAGGAATTGATGACATGGCACAACATTTCTTATCAAAACATGGTATCTTAGCTGTAAGACGTGTAAAAGAAAGTGACATGACAAAACTTGCAAAAGCAACAGGCGGACGTATCACTTCTAACGTTGAAGATATTACTGAAAAAGATCTAGGTGGCGCAAACTTAGTTCAACAAAAGAAAGTTGAATCTGATAAATGGGTATTCATTGAAGGATGTAAAAATCCACAATCTGTTACATTACTAATTCGTGGTGGTTCTCAACGTGTAGTTGATGAAGTAGACCGTTCAATACATGACTCACTAATGGTTGTTAAAGATGTAATTGAAAAACCAGAAATTGTTGCAGGTGGCGGTGCACCAGAAGCATTACTTGCATCATTTTTGAAAGACTGGTCTGAAAGATTTGAGGGAAGACAACAGTTAGCAATTAACAAATTTGCCGAAGCATTAGAAATTATCCCATTAACCATTGCAGAAAATGCAGGTATGGATCCAATTGATACTATGGTTAAACTACGTGCAAGACAAAGTGAAGGTAAGAAGTGGAGTGGAATTAACGCTAAAGAAGGAAGAGTAGCTGATATGCTATCTCAAAATATTGTTGAACCAGTTGTAGTTAAAGAACAAATTATCAAGTCTGCAACAGAAGCAGCATCAATGATTCTTAGAATTGATGATGTAATTGCTATTTCAGGCGGCTCAGGCGGCGGTATGCCTCCTGGAATGCCACCAATGGGATAGATTTTTGAAAAAGCGGTTCTAGCAACAAAAAATCCTACATACAAATGACATTTTCTTGTAAGGTTTGGCTATGACGGCAAAAATTTTGTAGTTTGCTGTTTGAACCGCTTTTCATGGCATGTTTTAATGATTTTTGGATATAAGATCCGCTGAGAACTTATCTATTGTCTATTTTTTACATGATTTTCCATCATCTGATATTTCTGACAGTCACAAGAAACTATGTAGTTTTTAATGAATTACATAGTTTTAAAATAAACTATAGAATTTACATAGTTTTTTGTAATAATTAGCTTAATAGACTTGGAATATTCGATTTTTTTGAAGAAATAGATCAAAAATGT
>CACDFH010000014.1 GCA_902552015.1 uncultured marine group I thaumarchaeote
GATAATTGTTTGTATAAAGTAAATGCTTGTTCAGCGTTATTACTTCCATGTACAATGGAATGAACAGCTTTAATCATTGCAACAGGGTTGTCAGATTGCCAGATATTTCGTCCCATATCGACACCAACTGCTCCAGCCTTTAATGCATCATATGTTAATTTCAAAGCATCTTTTTCAGGAATTTTTTTACCACCTGCAATAATTATTGGTACAGGACAGGATTTTACAACTTTTTCAAAGTTTTCACAATAGTATGTTTTTACTACATGTGCGCCTTGTTCTGCAGCAACTCTACAAGCTAAAGATAGATAACGTGCATCTTTTGTTCCAATTTCTTTTCCAACTGCAGTAACTGCAAGCACAGGAATTCCATATTCCTCTGCTTCGTTAACAAGTTTTCCAAGATTTACAATTGTTTGATATTCATATTTTGAACCAACAAAAACTGACATTGCAACTGCAGACACATTTAGTCTGAGTGCATCTTTGATACTAACTGTAATATCTTCTTGAGATAGATCCTCTCCAATTATACTAGTTCCGCCAGAAACACGTAATACAACAGGTACAGGATAATCAGGATTAACAGAGGTTCTTAATGCTCCACGAGTAATCATTAAGGAATCACAATGTTTTGCCAAAGGAGCGATTGTTTTTTTCAAGTCTTCTAGTTTCTCAGTAGGACCTAAGAAATAGCCATGATCAACTGCAAGCATTAATGCCCTATTATCAGCAGGAGAAATTATTCTTGCAAGTCTATTTTTTAAACCCCAGTCCATTTTCTTATTTTTTTGAAAAAAAATTACCTTTCTTAAGCCTTTGCTAATTTTCAATAATTATCTTCATGGCATTATCACCTGTTTTAGCATGCTCAAATGCTTTTTGTGATTCATCAAGTGAATATTTGTGGGTGATTAATGATTTTACATCAACACTTCCAGAGGAAATCATCTCTAATGCATTTTTTGTATCCATATCAGATGCAGCATACGTTGTTACTATGCTAATTTCTTTTGAATAAACTACACTCATATCAATTTCAGTTGTGGCACCTTTACTAGGCACTCCAAACATTACAACTGTTCCACCTTTTCTTACAAGTTTAATTGCATCTTGGAATGCATGTAAACTACTAGTAGCAACAATTGCAACATCAACGCCAATAGTAGTCTCGTCAGTAACTTTTTGTATTAAATCTGGATCATCAGAACGTATTGTTGTAACATCGAATTTTTTCACAAAATCTAATCTGAAATCATTTAAATCCATACAAAATATTTTTGAGAATCCAAATGATTTTGCAAGTAAAACATGCATCATACCAGTTGGACCTACACCTAAAACTGCAACAGTGTCATTTTTCTGGTATTTGAATTTGGACCATGCACGAACACAACATGCAAGAGGTTCAATTAATGCGGCTTCTTCATATGAAACATTATCAGGCAGTTTTAGAACACCGCCATGAAGTACGTTCCATTCAGGTACAACATAATTATCAGCTAATCCACAAGGATTAAGATTTGATTGATAGTATTTTTTACACATAGTTTCATTTCCGTGACTGCATTCATGACAATCTTTTGAATAACACGCAACATGATGATGCGTGAATACACGATCACCAATTTTGAAATCGGTGATGGCATCTCCTGTTTTAATTACTTCACCAGCAGGTTCATGTCCTAATCTCATAGAAGGTTGACCATATTTTCCAAATACTTTTTCAACATCAGACCCACAAATTCCACAAGATTGCATTTTGATCAACAAGTCATTTGAACCGATATCAGATATATCGAAATTTTCTATCTCAACTTTTGAATTTCCTTTCACTACAGCTGCTTTCATAATGATGAATAATTTACACTATATTTATACGCCTAGGATTTTTTTGAGCATTACTCTATAATCGACTTCAGATTTTTCACTTCCTGATGCCGGAAGAGCAAATACAAGAGGAGTAGATTTTTCAGCGCGCAATTTTGTTAGTTTATCATTAATTTGTTCTGTTAAATCATCACTAACAAGAACTAAACCAACTTCAGAATCATCATATAGTTTTTTGATTTCTTCAAAGGCACTATCAGATGAATCAACAATTTTTCCTTGAACACCGGCAAGTTGGAAACTTGTGACAAATACACGACTTCCAACAGTTACTACCTTCATTAAATCTGATTTTTAAGACATGCAATTTAACCGTTTCAAACAAAAAATTCAAACATTACTAATTCAAGGAAAAATATGGAAAATCCACAAGAGATCGACTCAGTATATTGGGACGAAGAGAGTAAATCATGGAAAACAAAGATGGTAAAAGTTGAAGAATATCACGGATTTACAGAATGCAGATATTGCCAAAGACCCATGTCGCATAACATAAAGACCGAAGGAGAATTCAAAGTTGTTTATGTGAAATGTGGATGTTCTAAGAGTTAACTACAATTTTTAATGCAGATGAATGCGATTTCTTGTGTTCCTTCCATACCATGTCTATTTGGAACAATACCTACACGATACTGCATTTCTTCATCATATTCAATATCAAATTGTGTTGTCATGGTAACGGCTTTTTGAGGTTCAAGATCAATCAAAGATAATTCATTTTCACCATAGCCAACAAAAATTGGACTAAAACGTTTGTTTGAACCATCATAGAGATGTAATTGACCTCCAGTAAATCTCACAATATCATTACCTTTGTTTTCAGCAGTAACTTGTATTTGGAAATATGTGTGAGTAGGTTTTTCGTTTGAGGCTTCTATCAACCCTCTATCAATTTCAGCTTTTTCAGCTAGTTTGAATTCTTTAGTTTTTTGAAGAAAATCAAAATTTGCAACATATTGTACATCAAACATCACATCACCTACTTGAACAGGTTCACCAAAGGAAGAGACCTTGACATCAGTCAAAACTTCATCAGAGTAAAAGAAGAAAGAAACAGCTAATACTGCAAATATTGCACCAATGACAATGATTCCACCTACTCTAACCAATTTAATTCTGAATCAGATTATTCGAGTATAACTGTTTAATTTTATACAATTATTCTACAATAATTGTGCCTTCCATCCATGGATGAACCATGCAGAAGTATGTGTAAGTTCCTGCGTCAGATAATGTAACATCAAAGCTTGCATTCATCATGATTAATGAAGTATCAAAGATACCATCAGGACCATTTGCTGCACTACCACTTGTTGATGTGTGTGGAGCAGTATCAGTATTTGTAAAGGTTACAGTTCCACCTGCAGCAATTGTTACAGTTGATGGAGTATAACATTCAGTAGCTTCACATCCTGGTGCACCAGAACCTGCTACAGGTTCAACAGTGACAGCCATTGGGGCTTTAGCGGCTGCTGCGGCTGCTGCTGCTTTTTCAGCGGCTGCTTTGTCTGCTGCTGCTTTAGCTGCTGCGGCTGCTGCTGCTTTTTCAGCGGCTGCTTTGTCTGCTGCTGCTTTTTCAGCGGCTGCTTTGTCTGCTGCTGCTTTTTCAGCCATCATTTTTTCATGTGCTGCTTTTTCTTCAGCTGCTTTTTCAGCTGCCATCATGGCTTCGTGTTCTTTAGAATCTTCAGAGTGACCCATAGAACTCATATCATGTCCACCAGATTTGTAGCCTTCACCATAAATCATAATTTTTTGTGAGTTTGCCATAAAGTCAATTGTTAATCTTTTTCCTACTTGAGTAAATTCAACTTCTTCACCATCAATTGTTACAAAATATGTTCCATCACTAAATGGAGTTACTGAGTCATTGTTTACTGTAATTGTAATTTGTCCATCTAATCTTGAATCCATCATAATTTTTACTGCATTATGATTTTCATCTTGAGAAATAGAATCAACTATACCACCACGAATTGTATATTTCAAATTATCACTAGAGGATGTTTGTGGTGCTGCTTGTGGAGTAGGTGTTGTTACAGGTGCTGCTGCTGGTGCAGGAGCTGGTGGTGGAGAATATGTTTGAGTTGGAGCAGCCATACTTGGAGTTGCAGGAGCTGTATCAGCTTGTAATAGACCACCCATTAGAGCAATCATTGCAGCTGCAAATGCTATTGAGAAAATCACACCAAATTTGTCTGCTGATGTCATATCAGCCATTTTTTTAGGTATTTTAAATATCTAATGCTTTTCCCCGATCTAGATTTATTTGCGGAATTTACTGAGTTAAAGCATGGCAGACGTAGATTCAAGCAAAAAGGTCTATCTCTTTCTTCATGGAAGAATGGACTTGCATGAAAAAATGTTGAATTCATTAGCAAGTAATGGATTTCAAAAAGAGAATGCAATCATGGGCAATCCAAAACAAGCAGGAGAAGTTGGAGACTACATGGTACAATTATGGCCACCAGGACCAAATCCAGAAAATATCAAAGTTCAGAAAATCACTGCAGTAGAAGAATGTGAACCTGAAGGAATGATTGGAGTTTGGAAGGGTGTTTCAAAAGAAGACCTTTTTGAGATTAAATTAGAATAGATTACAAATCGCTAACAATTCCAGAAATGAATGATTCGTATTCATCATCCATGAATTCGATAATTTCAAATTTATTTTCTTTTTTTGCTTTAAAAATTGATTCTAAATGATAACAAGGATTTTTGTTTTTTATCATGCCAAAGTAAAACCCTGAACAAGAACAAAAATTTGAATCAGGATCAATCCAATGCTCTTTGGCTTTTCCAACTATTGTCCAGATTTCTCTCTTGCTAGGATTAAACAAATGTAACTTTACACGTCTTTGTTCTACAATAGAGTTGATTTTTTCTTGTTTTGTAGACATAAGGAATTAATCTAAGACATGCGTATAATCTTGATGGTAACTACAAGAATAATTGATTCAGAACCAGCATTAATTATTGAAGAAGAGAGAAAGAACCTAGTGATATCTGATCTCCATATTGGATTTGAGCATAAATTTTCATCAAATAAAAATATGATTGAGAATAATTCGTCAATAAAGGATATAATTTCTAATGTTAAAAAAATTATAAAAAAAGAAAATCCAGATACATTAATTCTTTTAGGAGATGTCAAATCAAGTATTCAAAACATAACAAAATCAGAATGGAATGATGTTCCATATTTTTTTGAAGAGATTAAAAATTCATTAGACATAATACTAATTCCTGGAAATCATGATTCAAACATTGGTAGATTAATTCCTAATGATGTGACACTAATTAGTTCTAAAGGAATGATCATAGAAGATATTTTGCTAACACACGGTCATACGATGCCGTCAAAAAATTATTCTAATGTAAATAATATCATTATGGGACATATACATCCAGTTTATTTTGATCAGAATTCATTACTCAATGGAGAAAGAATTTGGATTTCAATCAAAACGGATAAATCAAAAATTTTTCCATCAACGAAAGGAAATCTAAACATTACAATCATACCATCGTTTAATCCGTATTTTTACGCAACTGAAAAAAGATATTATAAAAAATCAATTTCACCAATAGTAGAGAAAATTAAAGATTCGACAATGGCAAAAATTCTAACATTAGATGGAACCATAATTGGAAATGAATCAATAATACATCAAGTTCTATGAGAAGAAGTTAGAGAATTATTCGATAATATCGTATGGTTCTATTGGATCCCTTGTTGTTTCGTTATTTTGTAGCCATTCTAGCGTCTTTACAAATGAATCAGCTAATTCAATCGTAGTGAGTACTGGAATTCCCAATTCTAGTGATTTTCGCCTAATTTGATATTCATCATCTAGCATTCCAACATATTTTTCTAAAGAAAGTGTACTTGGGATATTGATAATGAAATCAATCTTTTTCTCATAAAGCAAATCAGAAATGTTCGGTTTACGTTCTGGTTCAGATATTTTATGTACGATTTCTACATCTCCAACTTTCTCTTCAAAGAATTCAGCAGTATGTTCTGTTGCAAGTATTTTGAATCCTAATTGTTTTAGTTTAGCAATTGAAGGCAAAAGTTTTTCTTTATTTTGAGAACCACCTGCAGTAACTAAAGCAGTTCCTTTATCAGGTAAATTGTAACCAACAGATGTCAGACCTTTAGACAATGCATCATAGAAACTATTTCCAAAACATGCTGCTTCACCTGTAGACTGCATCTCTACACCTAATGCAATATCAGCACCATCTAGTTGCATAAATGAAAATTGTGGCACTTTGATTCCATAGTTGTGAATTTTTTGCCATTTGTTTTCTGGAATTTTTGGTAGGGGTTTATCCAAAATTGCTTTAGACGCTAATGAAATAAGATTAGTTTTGACTAATTTGGATACGAAAGGCATTGAACGAGATGCCCTAATGTTAAGCTCAATTACATAGACATGATCATCATGAATAAGGAATTGTAAATTGAATGGACCTTTGACATTGAATGTCAACGCAATCTTTTTTGTATAATCATTTATGGTTTCAATTATCTTATTGCTAAGACGCCATGGCGGGATACACATCATTGCATCACCTGAATGAACCCCGGCAGAATCAATGTGTTCTACTATTGCACCTATGACTACTTCTTTTCCATTACTGATTCCATCAACATCTACTTCAAGTGAATCTAACATGAATTTTGAAATTACAACTGGATGATCCGGAGATACGTCAGTTGCCTCTTTCACATAAGTTTTGAGCTCATCTTGAGACCATACAACTTTCATCGCAGCGCCAGACAGAACATAAGAAGGTCTAACAATTACAGGAAAACCTACTTCTTGTGCAAAGTTTCTTGCTTCATTTAGGTTTGAAAATGCTTGCCATTTTGGTTGTTTTATGTGAAGTTTATCCAATTCTGCACTAAACTTTGAACGGTCTTCAGCTCGGTCAACATCAATTGCACTTGTACCCATGATATTGATTCCACGTTGTGCAAGACCAGGAGTTAGATTATTTGCAGTTTGTCCACCAACACAAGTAATTACTCCTTTAGGATTTTCAAAATCAGCAATGTCGAGTAACCGTTCTTGAGTTAATTCTTCAAAGTATAATCTAGTACAGATATCATAATCCGTAGATACTGTTTCAGGATTACAGTTTACAACTGATACATTTTTTTCGCCATTTTCTTGAAGACCCCACACCATATTCACAGTTCCCCAGTCAAATTCAACACTACTTCCTATCCGATATGGACCCGCTCCAACTACAACAATTCCCTTTTCATCAGGAGAGACTTGGATATCATTAGAATTTCCACCATAAGTAAGATAGAGATAATTTGTGACAGCAGGCCATTCAGCAGCCAAAGTATCAATTTGTTTTACAGCAGGAATTATTCCAAAGTCTTTTCGAATTTTTCGAACTTCGTCACTAGTTTTTTCTTTTACACGTGCAATCTGATTATCAGAAAATCCCATCTTTTTTGCATTTCTTAAAACAGATTCATTTAATTCAGATTCTTTAAGTTTTGATTCAGTATTTACAATATTTTTAATTTTTTCAATGAACCAAGGATCAATTGCAGATAGTTCGTATATTCTATCAACAGATATTCCCATTTTTAGCGCAATTGAGACATTGTACAATATTTGATCATCATGATGTGAAAGTTTGTATTCAATTTCTTCTTCAGTGTACGTTTTTCCATTTGAGCGATTTAATACAAGACCGTCATTTCCAATATCAAGCATCCTAATTGCTTTTTGTAAAGATTCCTCAAAAGTTCGTCCAACAGCCATAACTTCACCGACAGATTTCATTGTTACACCCAATTTACGATTAACAAGCTCAAACTTGGAGAAATCCCATCTAGGGTGTTTGCATACAACATAATCAAGTGAAGGCTCAAAGCATGCAGTTGTACTTTTTGTGATTCGATTTACTAATTCAGATAAATTGTATCCTAGTCCAATTTTTGCAGACATGTATGCTAATGGATAACCAGTTGCTTTACTAGCAAGAGCTGAAGAACGTGAAAGACGAGGGTTGATTTCAATTGCAACGTATCTATCAGAATCTGCATCTAATGCATACTGAATGTTACACTCACCAACAATTCCAACATGTTTTGTGGCACGTAAGGCTGCAGTACGCAACATGTGATATTCATGGTTATTGATTGTTTGAGATGGAGCAACTACAATGTTATCACCGGTATGAACTTTCATAGAAAGGACGTTTTCCATGTTACAAACAATTACATTATTTCCATCGTAATCTTGCATGACCTCATATTCAATTTGTTTCCAGTGTCCAATGTATTCCTCAACTAAAACTTGACCTACAAGACTAGCCTTACAACCACGTTCTACAATTTCATGGAGTTCAATTTCATTATGAGCAATTCCCCCTCCTCGTCCACCAAGGGTGTATGCAACTCGAATTATTACAGGATATGATAATTCTTCGGCAACTTTTTTTGCATCCTCGAAATTTGTAACAGTCTTACTTTTGAGAACAGGTACGTTTGCTTCACGCATCGAATCCTTGAAAAGCTGCCTATCTTCAGTATTTTTTATTCCATCTACCTGAGTTCCAAGAACTTTTACATCATATTTTTTGAGTATTCCTGCCTCTTCTAATTTCACACCACAGTTTAGAGCAGTTTGCCCACCATAAGCCAACATGATACCATCAGGTCTTTCTTTTTCAACAATGGATTCAACATAGTTTGGAGTTACAGGTAAAAGGTAAACTTGGTCTGCAAATCGTGTATCAGTTTGAATGGTAGCAATATTGGGATTTATCAGAACACTTTTGATACCATCTTCATGGATTGCTTTCAAACATTGACTTCCAGAATAATCAAATTCTCCCGCTTCACCAATTTTAATTGCACCACTTCCAAGTACTAAGATTTTCTTTAATGATTCATTTTTTGGCATATTTTATTTCTCCATTAATTTTTTTAATTCGTCAAATACATATTTACAATCAAAAGGACCAGGAGCAGCTTCAGGATGAAACTGTACAGCAATACAGTTTTTTGTTTTGTGCTTTATGCCTTCAACAGTATCATCATCAGCATTTGCAAACCATAATTTGAAATCAGATTTTTCTAATGATTCAGGTTTGATGCCATATCCATGATTCTGACTTGTTACATAAACTTGATTTGTTTCTAAATTAACACAAGGTTTGTTTTGTCCACGATGACCATACTTCAATTTGTAAGTCTCAGTGTTTCCTGCAATACCAATAATTTGTGCACCTAAACATATGCCTAATGTAGGAACATTATTTTCAATTAATTTTTTGGCAGTATCAATAGTATCAGGACAGTTCTGAGGATCACCTGGACCACTACTCAAAACAACTCCTTTAGGTTTGTATGACATTACTTTATCAAACGGAGTATTCCATGGGACGACAATTGCTTTGTATCCTAATTCTCGTACATTTCTAACAATCGCATTTTTTGCTCCAGTATCAATAACAACTACAGAATTATTTTCATCACCGTAAATTTTTTCTTCTTTTGTAGATACAATATCCATGAATTTTTCAGAATTGTATGTGGTAATATCTGCAAGTTCTTTTTTGACTTTTTCTACATCAATTTCTTCATCAGAAACAACTAGAGCAGCCATCATAACTCCGCTACTAGTTAATTTTTTAGTAATTGCACGAGTATCAATTCCAGAAATTCCTGGAACTTTTTCATTATACATCCATTCGTCCAAAGTCATTTTTAGATTCCAATGACTTGCTGTTTGAGACAACTCGTGAACTACTAATCCTCGAATCTGCATTGTATCAGATTCAAAGAATTTAGAAATTCCATCTTCATCCACCGCATCTAAATCTGGAATACCATAATTTCCAACCAAAGGATATGTGAGTGTAAGAATCTGACCATTGTAAGAGGGATCAGTTAAGGCTTCAGTATAACCTACCATGCCTGTATTAAAGACAATTTCACCAAAAACAGTAGTTGAATAACCAAAACCCATTCCGTCAAAAACAGTTCCATCAGAAAGGATCAGCTTCCCAAACTTGTTTGCATGTTCGGATTTCTTTGTAGTTATTGTGACCCTCTACAAGTCTCTTTGAAACGGGATTTAAAAGCTTCTTTAGCTGATCGATGCTAAAACCGATCAGAGTGCACCAAAAGATTCGCTCCATTTATGATATGCACGTATGTTTTCTGTGGAGACACTTGGTTTTCTTTTTGCTTTAATATCTTTGAAATCAGCCATGGTTAGTTCACGAGGATCTTGTGGAACTTCTCCATCAACGGGTTCATGATAAGTAGGTGATCTAAATAATTCATTTACAACAAGTAATTGTGCACCTTGACAAACATCTTTGATGTCACTTGCACTATATCCGTCAAATTGTTTTGCAAGACTTGATAGATTGAATCTTGAAGACTTTTTCAAAGGATTGGTATACTGTTCAAATAGTTTGTAACGTGCTTCTTGTGCAGGAAGTGAAACATAGATTCTTTTTTGGAACCTTCTCAAAAATGGTTCATCAAGACTCCATGGTTTGTTTGTAGCACCAATTACATACATCATAGTTTCCTTACCTTTTCCATTAACACCATCTAATTCAGAAAGGAATTGGTTTTTTGCTCTAA
This sequence comes from uncultured marine group I thaumarchaeote, assembly GCA_902552015.1. GTDB lineage: Archaea > Thermoproteota > Nitrososphaeria > Nitrososphaerales > Nitrosopumilaceae > Nitrosopelagicus. Next base: position 10,529 of record CACDFH010000014.1, read on the forward strand.
TTTCACCACCGACTTCGCTATTACGATCACCAAGAAGAGAATCCACTTCATCAATGAACAATATAACAGGTTTTCCCTCACGTTCATTGTATTTTCTAGCCATTGTGAATAATTTCGATACATTTTTTTCAGCTTCACCTAGCCATTTGCTCATCATAGATGCGGCATCGACATTGATGAAATAACCGTCCAATTCATTTGCAGTAGCTGCAGCAAGCATTGTTTTTCCTGTTCCAGGAGGACCATACAATAACATTCCACGTGGCCAACCTAACGGGAATAAATCAGGTCTTTTGCTAGGATAAACAATGGATTCACGTAATGCACCTTTTGCATCATCCAATCCAATTACCTCAGACCATTTTACATCAGGCTTTTCTTTCATAACTAAATCTTCAAGATCATTTTCAGTTTCTTTGTGAGGTTGTGCTTTAGCTAAAGCCTTTTTTTGTTCTTCAGGAGATGCGTTAGGATCTACTACAGGTTCAATATCACCACCACGAGTTTCACGTAATGCTTTGATACGTTCTTGGTATTTTTGATAACTTTGCTGATAAATCTTGTTTAGACTACTAGTAGGATAAAGTCTCATTAATTTCAGTAGGGTTTCAGATGCATTTTGATAGTCAGTTATGGCCATTCCTGCAGCACCTTGAGAATCAGCTCTTATAGCAGCAGCAGCATATTTGCTAGCGCTTTTTTCTAATTCTTGTGGGGCCATACTCATATTAATTCACTAATGAATTCAGTCAGTATTTGACTAGGTATTACCCAGAGTAAACTGGTATCGAAATTTTAGTGAAATTAATTCAACCGAAATTAGCACTGACGCCTACAAAAATCCAACATAAGACTAAATATGCAAATTTCAGGGATAACTCATGATTGAGGATAAATTAAGAGAATTATCTATCGATTTACCCACGCCGCCTAATCCTGCAGGATCTTACATACCAGTAGTCACTACAGGAAACCTTGCATTTGTGTCAGGACAGATTCCAATGAAAGAAGGAAAAGTTGTGTTTGAAGGAAAGGTTCCAAATGAACAATCTTTAGATGCGGCTAGAGACGCGGCAAAAATTTGTATAATTAATGGTCTTGCGCAATTAAAAGCAAATCTTGGGTCATTAGATAAAATTACAAAATTTGTAAGAATTTCTGGATTTGTTAACTCCAATCCAGAATTTACTGAACAACCAAAAGTAATCAATGCTGCATCAGATTTACTAGTTGAAATTTTTGGAGATATGGCAAAACATTCTAGAATTGCAGTAGGAGTAGCAAGTCTTCCATTAAATTCCACTGTAGAAATTGATATGGTTGTTGAATTTTCTAATTAATCTCAGAGACCTTTTTTTCTAATTTATCGGCAAGAGATTCATAATGTGAGCGAGTTTTTCCTAGTTCAGAAAGTTTTTTCTCTTCTATGTCATCCATGTTCTTATCAATTTCATTTGCAGCATAATTCAGTCTCGCATCAGCCATCATGAATAAGCGATTATTCTCTTTCCACAGGTGCTCAGTGACATGCTGTACATAAAGCTCCAATGTTTCTATGAGATAAGCAGAATCACCATTTTCAAGATATTTTTTTGATGCTAGGCCAATATGTTCGGCAATTTCTTTAGTTCGTTTATGATCAAGTAACATCATATGAATTGGTCCCATGGTTGTAGGCATGCCCGCCTTTTCAAGTGCAGGAAATAGTGCTTCTTCTTCCTTTCCATGATGACAGACATCAGTGAAATTTTGAGTGAAATCAAGCGTAGGAGATAGTATTTCTTCAGGAATTTGCTTTCCATCTTTTAGAAGTTTGATTGTTGCATCTAAAGCTTGTAATACCTTTTCAATTAATTTATGATCTTTTCTTAATGATTGAGTGGACATGTTATTTTGCCAATGCGGAGTTTAACGTATTTAGAAATTTTGTAATTTTATTTTTAGGAATTGATGCACCGCATGCTTTATCATGACCGCCACCAGAACCTCCAATTTCAGTAGTAATTTTGTTTACTAATCTTCCAAGATGAATTTTACATTGTTTTGATCCTCTCACAGAAACTGCATAGACACCATAATCAACTCGTTCTTTGTATGCAACACCTACATCTTTGCCAGACAAACCAAGAACAAAATTTACTGCGCCACTTGCACCAGAATCAGTAATTTCCATATATCCTAAATTCTTTTTTAGTTTCATATTTTCTTTAACTTTGGCAACAATGGATGCAAGTTTTTCAACTTGTAACTGTGCAAATTCATAAGAGTTTGGAATTTCATGTGGATATTTAGATTCGCTAAGTTCATCTACAAGATAAAGCAAATAATCAGGATCTTTTTGATGACCAACAATATTGTACGTCATTACAGTTGCACTAATCAACGCAAATTGTCTATCAAATATTTGAAGAAGTTTTGAACCAAGAGGTCTGTCTTCCATGTAATCAGTGATTGCGGCACATGCGGCAATGAATGCGGCATGATCATTTAATTTCTTTTTGTACGTCTCATAAACTTGAACAGAAGCACATTCGTTTGTATCATGAACTACATTTACTTTGACTTTTTTTAATTGATTGATAATTTTCCTATCAAGATCATGATGATCAATGTATGAGATTTTTACACTACGTTTTCTAAGTTGTGTTAATAATTCAACAAAGTCACATTCATTTTTTTTATTTAATCCAAGATCACAGATGTACAATTCTTTCAAAGATTCATCATTTCTGAGAGGTTCCATATCATCCATCATTCCAGGATAGTCTGTGAGAATTGTTTCTCCACCAAAAGCTTGTTTGATTAATGCAGCAGAGCTTATACCATCAGTATCTTCCCTATGAGAAACACAAACAATTTTAGATTTTTTTATTTTAGCTGCCATTAATGATCAAAAGTGGATTAACCCTCATTTAAACCAAAAATGATTATTTTCGATTTGACTTTGATTTTGCAGATACCGTTTTTTCTGAATTTAGTATTGTTGAATAAATCTCATAAATCGTAGAATAATTCAATTGGTTTTCTTGATCAAATTTTTGAACTTTTTCAAGAAATTCAGGGGTTGCATTGAGAATTTCTTCATCTATTCTTTTTCTCATTTCACGTTCAGATAGGGTTGACATGTAAATTAATGAAATATGATCTAATATGCTCAAGCTTTGATTCTTTAGACTTTCTACACCGAAAATTATTGACTGATAATATATGAAATAGATAGAACATTAGTTGAAAATTTAAAAGTAAAAAAATTACGAATATTGTATGGAAACCAAGAATATTGGATTAAGAAATATTCCAATTGCAGATACAAAAATATCATTAATTGATGGAGAAAAAGGCAAGCTCATTTATCGAGGATTTGATGTCTTAGATTTAACAAAGAATTCAAATTTTGAGGAATGTTGTTTTCTACTTTTACATGATCATTTACCAAATAAAGTGGAATTTGAGGAATTCACAACAAAGCTAAAAGAAGCAAGAGCAATTCCTGAACAAATGCAAAAAAATATGAAAAATTGGAGGAAAAATGCGCATCCCATGGATGTACTTCAAGCATTTGTTGCAGCACTTGCAGGATATTATGATGAACAAGGTTCAGAAAAAGAAATTAGTCAACAAAGAGCAATCAATTTAATTTCAAAGGTTCCAACTATCATTGCAAGTTGGGAAAGAGTTAGAAATGGTAAAGACCCAATTCAACCTGATTCAGAATTAAGTCACGCATCAAATTTCCTATACATGTTGACGGGAAATAAACCAGATAAGGAAATGGAAAGAGTGTTTGATGTTTGTTTGATTTTGCATGCAGATCATACATTTAATGCATCAACTTTTGCTGCAAGAGAAGTTGCATCCACTCGAGCGCATATGTATTCAGCAGTTAGCGCAGCAGTGGGGGCACTAAGTGGAGAATTACACGGAGGTGCAAATTACGAGGTAATGAAAATGCTACTAGAGATTGAGGATGAAAGTAAGGTTCCAGAGTGGGTTAAATCTAAAATTGAAAATGGAGACAGGATCATGGGCATGGGACATGCAGTTTACAAGACAGTTGATCCTCGTTCAATGGTTCTAAAAGAACTGTCAAAAAAATTATCGGAAAAAACAGGTTTACCATGGTATGATATTACAAAAAAAGTTGAAGAGACTACTTCAGAAATTATGAAAAATAGAAAAGAGAGAGATATTTTTCCAAACGTTGATCTTTATAGCGCATCAGTATACTACATGCTAAACATTCCTATGGATTTGAATACACCAATTTTTGCAATATCAAGAGTTTCGGGATGGGCAGCACATGTTATTGAAGAAAAATTTGCAGAAGCTGCACCAAAACCAATGTTATACAGACCAAAGGCAACTTATGTTGGAAAATATGAAGGTCCACAAGGATGCAATTACATACCAATAGAAGAACGAAAATAAACTAATTTCTTGTTTTCAACCAATTTTGAGCTTTTGAATTTACATCATGGCTGTATAATACTTCAAAAACCATATCGTAAAATGTAATTCCCTTTTTTTGAGCCTGACTGTCCAGCCATTTTATTCCGTCAGCTAATTCAGGATCATGTGCAGAGAATTCTACGAGTTCATCTACCATTTTTCTGAAGAAATTATGTGACTTCATCATGAAAATTAATTTCGATATGGATCATTAAGACAAGAATACAAATTAAATAGACAAAAAACACCTTTTTGATTGACTTATGGAGCATGATATTTTCTTTGATGGCAATGTGAAAGAATATTCATGGTCGATAAAAACAAATGATAAAGTTGCAGACCAAATAAGAGAACACCCACCAGCTTTTCGTTCAGGTGGAAAATTAGACATAAAAAATAATGAGGAATCAAGATTTGTTGCATTACATGTAGGAATTTACTGGGGATTAGGTGTCAATATCATAAAAGACAATGATGTCATTAACGTAATGTGTGATTCAAAAATCATGTTTGGAATTATGACTAGAGGAGAAAAAAGTGATAATGAAATTATCAACGATAAGGTTTACTTCATAAACCAATTAACGAATTTAAGAAAATTAAAACTAAATTATCAGTTAATAGAGTCTGAGAAAAATATTGCAACGAAACATCTTTTGGCTGAAGAAGATACCGCAGAAAGAGATTCTAAAGGGTATGTCTAATTATAACACCAATATCATTAACGTTGTTTTGAGTAATACCTGTTTTAATTACGCCACCAAATTTTTTAAAAAATGAAGATGAATCATTATTTTTCAGATATGATTTTGTATCATATTCATACTCTGTTGAAAAAATAGAACCAGCAAATATTGTATTTCCATCAATTCCATCAGTTCCAATTGAGGCAAATGTAAAATTAGATTTTTTATTTTTCAATTTTTCATATAACCGCAATACAAGCTCTTGATTACGTCCGCCTTTTCCATTTCCAACAACATTAACTGTTGGCTCACCACCAAATATTATGCAATTATTTTTTGAAGTAATTGCTTTAGATGCAAGCATTTTAGTGACTTGTTCAAGATTACCAGTAATATTTGAAATGAGTTCTACTTTGTAACCTAATTTTTTAGATTTTTGTCTCATTTTTGAAAGGCAAGAAAAATTATTTAGAATGATAGTATTTTTTATTACTACTTTTTTTGGAGTTTCAGGAATATTGCCATTAACACCTTCTTTCAAAATAGTTAATGCTGCATTTGGAAACTTGCATTGTAGTGAAAATTTTTTAATGATTTTAAGTGCGTCTGCAAAAGTAGATTTGTCATAGAATGTCATTCCAGAGGAAATAGAGCCAACATCATCCCCAATTACATCAGAAACAAGAAGCGATGTCCCTTTGCAATTCATATTTTGAATTAAACGTCCGCCTTTGATTAATGATAAATGCTTACGAATACACGAAATTTCATTAATGCTTGCACCTGATCGGATCAATTCTTCATTTACAAGTATTTTATCGTGTAATGATATCGAGTTTGGATATACAGATAGAGCAGAGCCACCGCCTGAAATGAGAAATAATACAAAATCATTTTTTTCAGTTTTTTCCAAAAATTTAACTAGTTTTTTTCCGGCTTTGAGACTATTATAATTAGGTAAAGGATGACCCGCATTAATTATTTCAAAAGTATTTTTGTTTAGTTTTGGTGTGATGCCTTTTGGTACAACTATTATTCCATTTTTAAATTTGATTTTTTTAGAAACATATTCAGACATGCTCCCGGCAGATTTTCCAACTGCAATTAGAAAAACATTATTGAATTTTTTGAGATCAATTTTAGAAGAAGATAAATGAATTTTATTTTTTAATATGTATTTTTTTAGATGCTGAGAAGAATTAGATGAGATCATACCTTCATTCAATATTTTTAGAATGTCGTTAGAATTACGATTAAGAGGTAATTTTGAGGGATTTTTGATCAATTACTTATGATTGGATGAAAATAACTTAAGTTTTTGACATTGGAAGGTATAAGTAAGAATAGTATCTTACATCAAATATGGATACAGTAAGAATTCCCAAAGTAATTCAATTTGGGGAAGATGCATTATCACAAGCTGAATATCCAAAGAATGCTTTAGTGGTAACAACTGTTCCACCAGAATTATCTGACAAATGGTTAGGACGAATGGGCATACAAGATTATTTGTTGTTCGACAAAGTACAACCAGAGCCATCAATTGAAATGGTGAATGAGGTAATTGAAGAATACAAATCCAAAAACATTAGTGCAATGATTGGATTAGGTGGAGGAAGTTCAATGGATGTTGTCAAATATGCAGCTTCTGAAATGGGTGTAGAAAAAATTCTAATTCCTACAACATTTGGAACTGGTGCAGAAATGACAACATATTGCGTTCTAAAGTTTGATGGAAAAAAGAAATTGCTACGTGAGGATAGATTCCTTGCAGATAGAGCAGTAATTGATTCATACTTTATGGACGGTACACCAGATCAAGTTATCAAAAGTTCAGTGTGTGATGCATGTGCACAAGCTACGGAAGGTTATGACAGTAAACTTGGAAATGACCTAACAAAGACATTGTGTAAACAAGCATTCGATGTATTGTATGATGCAATCATGAATGATAAACCGGAGAATTATCCATATGGCTCAATGTTATCTGGTATGGGCTTTGGAAACTGTTCAACAACATTAGGACATGCATTATCGTATGTCTTTTCAAATGAGGGAGTACCACATGGTTACTCACTTTCATCATGTACCACAGTTGCCCACAAACATAACAAATCGATATTCTATGACAGATTCAAAGAAATTATCGAGAAAATGGGATTTGATAAATTAGACCTTAAAGCAGATGTTGATCAAGCTGCAGATGTTGTAATGACAGATAAAGGTCATTTAGATCCAAACCCAATTCCAATTTCAAAAGAAGATGTCGTAAAATGTCTAAATGATATTAAAGCCGGAAATCTCTAAACACTTTCTTTTTTATATTTTATTTCCTAGTGCCTTTGCAAACCGCTATGCTTTATTAACGGTAATTTTCGAGTATCAACAGGTAAAATGCTCAAATTCGGAATTCAAAATGGATTAAATGTCGCAAGATTAGGATTGACAGAAGATCAAATTTTAACAGCATGTAGTTTAGCAGACAAAACAGGTTATCATTCCATTTGGTATATGGACCACTCAAACGTACCACAATGGAGTAATGCAATTGTTAATGACCCATGGGTGATGCTTGCAGGAATTGCAGCAGTTACAAACAATGTAGAATTAGGAACATGTGTTACAGATGCACTTAGAAGACATCCATCAAACATTGCACTAGCATCAATCACATTAGATAGATTATCAAAAGGAAGAGGAACTTTAGGAATTGGTGCAGGCGAAGCACAGAATCTAAAAGAATTTAACATTCCATTTGACAAACCAGTATCAAAATTTGAAGAGCAACTTCAAGTTATCAAACAATTATACGAATCAGACCCAGATAACAGAAAAACCTGGGAAGGAAAATATTATCAATTAACAGAAGCATGTCTACAAGCAAAATCTGTACGCCAACCACATGTTCCAATTTACATGGCATCTGGAGGACCACGTACTCTAAAGATGACAGGAAAATATGGAGACGGATGGTTACCAATTGGATACACACCAGAACTATTTGAAGACCACAAAAATCAAATTGTTGATTCAATGAATGAGAACGGTAGAACCGAAGAAGAAAAGCAAGATTTCCAAATGGCATTAGATATTGACGTGTACTTCTCAGATGATGCAGAAACATCATGGGCAAAAATGAAAGAAGCAATCAAAGTTAGCTTGTTTAAACCAGAAGTACTAAGAGTTCACGGATTAAAAGACATAGAAGGATTTGATTTCAAGAAATACTTTACAGAATATTCAATGTCAAATCAGGATTGGATTGTAAAAATGAGAGAAGCTGCAACAACAATTCCAGATAAGATTGCAAGATCTTCAGTAGGAGTTGGTACACCAGATGATGTAATCGAAGTCTTTGAAAAATTCCTTAAAGCAGGTGTAAATCATTATGTTATAAGATTCTGGGGTTCAAACTACTTTGGCTCTATTGATCAATTTGCAAATAAAGTAATTCCATATTTCAAAGATCAAGATAAATAATTTAACTGACAAGAAATTTCTAATCGTATGCAACTGTTAGGTAAGTTAGTCATAAAATCTAAAGATAAAATTATCAAATTTTTAAATGAAGAGAGTACTGGCAGAATTTCCAGTATTGATAAACAAGGATTTCCACAAATCATTCCAATGAATTTTGTTTTCTTAAATGATTTAGTGTATATGCACTCACATATCAGAGGAGAAAAAATTGAAAATATAAAACGGAATTCCAAAGTAGGTTTCGAAGTAGATAGAAATTTAGAATTTCTGCCATCATATTTTTCAGATCCGGAAGACGCATCACTTGCAGATACATTATACATTAGTGTTGTAATCAAAGGAGAAGCACAGTTAGTTGAAGATAATGAAGAAAAAGTGCTAGCATTGAATGGATTAATGGAGAAATATCAACCTGAAGGACAATACAAACCAATGAACAAGAACATGGGAGTGTTGGATGCAACTGCAGTAATCAAAATAATACCAAAAGAGATGAATGGAAAGTACAAAATTGGTCAAAATATGAGCAAAGAAGAAAAAGTAGATTTGGCCAATAAAATTAAGAATAGAAATTCAAAAACATCCAAAGAAACATTGGCAATCATGGGTTTCACAATAGAGAATAATAAACTGGTCATGAAAGAAGATGTGGAGTGGTAAGTCGGTACTAATTTTTATAAACATTTCAAACAGGGATATTACATGTCAGATTCAACAATAGATGATGCATTAAGACTGTTAGAAATTGGCAAAGGAAATCCAGACAGATTAAAGCAGATTATAGAATCATTTCAAAAAAGAAGCATGATTTCCATGCAAGATAGAAAATATGTAGATGCACTAGTTGAGCAATATTTGACTCCAAGACATAGACAAATGACAAGCAAGATGAAGCCATCAGAGAGACAAAAAACAA
>CACDFH010000015.1 GCA_902552015.1 uncultured marine group I thaumarchaeote
TTTTTTTGGCTTTATAAAAGAATGCCCTAGAATTATCTAAAATGCTGCCATCCGTTATCTTTTATTTTAAACAAATTATTTCCATCATCAAAAAATACACCTTTTCCTTTAGATACATGCCCAATCTCAAAAATACTAATTTTGTTCTTTTTTCCTAATGCATGAATTTTTTTCAAATTTTTTGGCGTTACTGTAAAGACTAACTCAAATTCTTCACCTCCATCGAAAACTAATCTGTTTAAACTAGTGTTATTTTTCTCTGAGAATTCTTTTACATCATTATTTGTAGGTATTTTTGTTATTAGAAATTTTTTCTTACTTTGCTTAGATAATTCAATTAAACATGATGATAATCCATCACTTGAATCAATAGATGATGAAGTATAACTGATTGATTTATGACCAAATTCTAATCGTGGTTTTGGTCTAAAGAATCGATTTTTTGATTTTGTTGAAAATGTTTTACTGGATTTTCTCTTTTTTAATATTATGTCCAACGCTGCAGCAGTGTATCCAAATGGTCCTGTAGTGCAGATTATGTCTCCTATTTTTGCACCCTTTCTTTTTGTGTATTCTTTTACATTCCCAAATAACACTACGTGTATTGAAATTTCAGTACCTTGATTTGTATCCCCACCTAATAATTGAATCCTGAATTCTTTACATGCCTTTGAAAAACCCTTTGATAATTCTTGTACCTGTTTTTTTGATATTGTTTTTGGTAATGTTAACGATATAATGCAAAATTTTGGTATTATTCCTTTTGCAGCAAAGTCACTAACACTTGAAACAATACTCTTTCTTGAAATATCTGATAATTTGGAACCTTTTGGAATGTCTGTACTTTCTACTAATGTGTCAACACATGCTGCACATTGCTCATTTCCTAGATTAAAAATTTCAACATCTTCTGAGATAGTATTCTTATTCTTGATTATTCTGATAATTTCTTTTTCATTTAATTTCTTCATAACAATTCTCTACCATTTTTATCATTTCTTTTTGTATTCTTACTAACATCTCTTTATCATTTGATTCGGTTGAAATTCTAATAATATCTTCAGTATTTGATTTTCTAATTAGTGACCATGTATTATCATCTATGTTAATTTTAATTCCATCCAATTGGTTAATTTTGTATTTTTCTTCTATTTTTTTTGCTATTTCTGTTATTATTTTATCATGCAAACTGGATTCTATTGATACTTTGTCTCTAATCTGTGAAAAACTTTCAAAAAATTCTATATCTTGCTTAATAGATTCATCATCAATCATGGATGCTATTAGTCCGCTTGTCAACAATCCATCTCTACACATGTTGAAATCTTTTAAAATAAATCCACCACTACTTCCTTCTCCTCCTGCTTCTGCATTATTTTCAATCATCATTTGAATTACATTTGCTTCTCCTACTTTGGATCTCCAAACTTTTCCTCCATGTTGTATGATGTATTTCTCAACAGCTAAACTACTATCTATACTTAAAACGAATTTTTTTATTCCTAACTTTATTGCTTTTACAACTCCTAATCCTAATGTAATGTCTGAAGATTTTTTCCCATCATTTGTCACTACGATTACTCTATCAGAATCTAAATCAAAAGCAAAACCAAGATTTTTTGTTTTATTTACTAGCTCAGTTAATTCGTTTGAAGTTGGATCTGGACCTCTTGTACATCCCTCTAATTCCTCATTTATTGTCTCAACTTGGCATCCAATTTCTTGTAATAATTTAGGAGCGACAGTTTTTGCAGCTCCACCACCAATATCGATAGTCACTTGTTGAGTTTTGTTCAGTTTGCCAATAATATTGACCGCCTCAGAAATATAATTTGACTCTGAAATAATCTCGTTACCTATGCCATTTTTTTCTAAATTCTTTTCATTTTTGACAATTTCTAATTCATCTAGAGTGATCCCTCGTCCATCAATAATGAATTTTAATCCATTCCATTCTAACGGATTGTGTGATGATGTTATGACAATTCCTGCACCCACCTCTTTTGCTTTTCTGAATACAACTGGTGTTGGAGTAATTCCTAGATTGTAAACATCAATTCCTCTTTCTAACAAAGTTGCAGAAACTAATTTTCCTATCATTTCTCCTGTATCTCGTGTATCCATCCCTATTGCACATTTACCATTTTTAATTAATTTAGAAAAGCCATTACAAAATTTTATCACATCTTCTGGAAAGAAATCTTTTCCATATACTCCTCTTATTCCTGATATTGAAATTTTCACTTCTTTAAACCAGAAACGCTTTTTATAAACTCTGAGAAGAAATCGTTCGTGCCTCGATAGCTCAGTCTGGTAGAGCATTTCACTCGTAATGAAAAGGTCGTGGGTTCGGATCCCACTCGAGGCTTTAATTTCTTAATACGTAATTATCTCTAAAATCGTAATTTGTTTCATAGGGTGGACTGTCTGGATTTAATTCCAATTTAATTTTACAAATCATTCTATTAATCAAATCTTGTTCAAAACAACTATCTGTTATTGTTTCATTAATATTCATATTTTCCATCTTTGCATTTTTAAAAAAAGAATTTTGTATTTTTGCACTATCCAAATTTACATTCGTTAAATCTACTGCGCCCAAGTCTGCATTATTCAAACTTACATTTGTCATATCTGCATTTTTAAAATTTGCAGAATTAAGATATGCTGAATCTAAATTTGCATTTGCTAAGTTAGAATTCTCAAAATTAGAATCTTTCAAAACTGCATTTTGTAAATTAATTCCTGTTAGATCTAATCCTTTGAAATCTTGTCCTGGCATATGAATTCCTTCCAAATTAGCATTTCGTAAATCCATGTTTTCAAAACTAACTCCTATCATGTAGGCTCCATTGAATTTTGCACCTTTGATATCTACTTTTTCAAAACTAGCATTTTCTAAATAAGCTCCTGTTAAATCAGCTCCATACAATTTAGCATTATCTAAAATTGCATCTTTGAGATTTGCACCAGATAAATTTGAATTAGATAGATTTGCCCCAGATAAATTCGCACCTACTAAATTTACGCCTGATAGATTTGCACCTAATAATTCAGCATTCGTCAAATTTGTATGTGATAAATCTGATCCTTGAAAGTCAACATGGGCCATTTTATTATTAGACATGTCGGAGTTTGAAAAATCTATTTTATGAAATTTTGACTCTGAAATATCCATATCATTAATATCTAAATTTGAAAAATTTTCATCTAATAGGTTTGAATATTTTTTTAATATCTTTGTGTCTGATTTTTCATAAAAATCATCGGACTTTGTTTTATCTACGTCATTCATATCTACGCCTTTAATTTTTGTTGAAGTAAAATCTACTCCAAAAATTTTAGCATTAGTTAAATCGGCATTTTCCAAATTCGCATTAGTTAAATCGGCATTTTCCAAATTCGCATTAGTTAAATCGGCATTTTGTAAATTGACTGAATATAGATTACTTCCTTTAAAATTAACTTTTTTTAATGAATTATCTGAAAAATCTGATCCAATTAGATTTGATTCTTCAAAATTCGTTTCATATAACACTGCACTTCCTAAGTATGTATATTGCATTTTTGTATGGGCTAAATTTGCACCACTTAGATTTGTATTATGAAAAATCTTTTTGGTTAAATCTTGACCACAGAAATTTGAATAAGATGCATCTACATTTGTAAATTCTGTATTTGCAAGAATTGTTTTATAGATATATGCATGTTTTACAGATGCATTGTTTAGATTCACATCTTCCATCACTGTATCTCTTAAATCAGCTCCATCTAGAATTGCATTTTCCAAATTGGCTTGATACAAATCTGCTTGTCTGAAATCCACACCAAATAATTTGGCACCACTCAAATTTGCACCTACTAAATTAACTCCTGTCAAATCCGCACCACTCAAATCCGCACCACTCAAATTTGCACCTACTAATGAAACATGTCTTAGTACAACTCCTGTTAGATCACAATTAGACCAATCAACATCAAATTGGGATGAAATGGTCATATACGTTTCAAACGAATTATCGGTTTTGGAGTTTTCACATTGATTAATTTTCTTCAATGTTTCTTGATGTTCTATTCCTTTCAAACTTGAAAATGATGTATCTGTTGCACTCCAAAATGCGAATACTATTAAAATTATTCCAAGAATGACAAAAGACAGATTATTAATCTTCATCAATTACTGATAGTTGAAATTTATTATAAAACTTAAGATCTAATTGTCATCAATTGTAGTCTCTATGTCTACTTGAAGTTCTTCTCCAAGTCCTTTCCACCATTCGATCTTATCTTCCATGCTCCCCGAAAATTTGTTTCTCTAGTCCTTTATAGATCTGCCGGTGTAGTTTTGATTGAGCTGTTGATCTATTTCGATAAGTTCTGATCTTGTTTTTTTCTTTGTTGTTTTCGATAAATGATTATTGCAAGTGCACCTAATGCACATCCCCAAAAAACTGGATTAAGTCCTCCTTCTAGATTTGGTATTAATCCTGGAATAAAAGAAACAACTGTTCCTCCAATCAATCCTAATCCTACTAAATCTAATATTTTAGACATCTAAAAGAATAAAACAGATAAATGATTTAATGATTTGGTATTTCTATGAACAAATACCTGATGGTAATATTTTGTTGCATGCTGATAGGAATTCCAATCGCTTTTGTCAACCCAACCGAAGGTGGTCTACGTGAAGAACCTATCATTGGTCTATTTTATGTCTCAATTGCTGGTGCAATAATCATCATTCTTTACAGTTCTATGCAGACACGTAAAGAACAACAAAGACTTAGACGCGAAAGAAGAAAGAAATTTAGAAAATAAAATTATAAATCTAAACCAAATGTTCCTGCAAGATCTGAGAATTTTTGATAAGACTCTAGGTATTGTCTACCTTTTTCGGTAATGACAAATGTATGTCTTCCATCAAATTCGATTTTATTTATCAATCCTGCACCAGTCAAATTTTTAACAAATTTCTCTAATCTGGAATGTGAAAGATTAGCCTTTGTAAGAAGTGATGTAGTTTTGATGCCCTCTTGACCAGTTTGTTCTGTAACTGTTAGTACATCTGCTACAATTTGCATACTGGTTCTATAGGTCATTATACATCAAATCCCTTAATGAGATATAAGAGTATTACTCAATCTATGATGAGATAAATAGGCAAAAATTGTTTGTTAATCGTGTCTGAAAACCCATCGATCTCTTGGTATGAGGATTTTCTTGGTGTTGCATATCGCTATTTTGACATTAGAATGAATGTTGTTTTAATGTTTAATGAAAGTAAACCCGCTCGAGATCTATGGTATGAAACCATGCATTGGTGGAACGATCATACAATAAAGATCAGATTTATCGAAACAGGAGATGATTATTGGTTTGTAATGGGTGCTGATTCTAGACGACCAGATACTAACAAGTATTTTTACAAAATTCTAGAAAAATCTGCAAACTATGAACGCTTCAAGAAAGGTCATCAAGGAAGCGCATACATGAGATTTGGTATTTATTCTACAAAAACAGTTGATCAGGTAAAAAATGATGCATTATGTGATTGTGGTCATAGAAAAGATGATCATGATGTGGATTCTCACTCTTGCCTTTATGAGATATGTGACTGCACAAATTTTGCCACTTTCCAATTAAACATACTAAAAAAGAAAAAGGTTGTAACAAATATCAAATTTCTATCTGAAGATGAAGTTAAAGATGATGCATTAGCGTGGAATTGTCTTAACAGAAATAAATATTCTAAAAACGATTAATCATTTTCTGTTAAACGATTAACTCTGATGTGGTCTCCTGGATAAAATTCCTCAAGTTTACTTGAGTAACATTTACCACAAAGCGGTGCCTTCATTTTCCATTCTGGCATTGGGTTGTAAGGTGTCTCTCCAACATCTTCGCCACATTCTGTACATTTAGTCATACAATCTCAACGGAGAAATTTGGCTATAAAATCATTTGCCGGAAAAAATGACGTAAATACTACTATGCCCTACCATGATCGGTAATAGTCTGGTCAATGTAACCTCCTGCAAGATTTTACACTGGCCGGATTGTTACCTTTATCTAAATACCAAAAATTGTTTTCTTGATAAATGCAATCTCTTCTGATTCTTGCCCAATTTTTCTATCTATGATTCTCAACATGTCATTACCATATACTTGATTTGAAAAGAAATTATGGGCTGTATTTGATTCTTCAATCTTTGTTTCTACTGCTGAATCTTCTAAGAATTTTGTAACTACTTTGTCTGCAACTCTTAGTATCTTTTCACATAATCCAAAATTTTTCATTATTTTTTCTAATTCAGAAATATCCATCTTGAAATCATCGTGTTTTGAGAGAATATTTTTATGAATTATTCTTGCTGTAACTGCAACAAACAGACTTTGTGCATATCTCTTATTCTTATTTTGAGTATTTTTCCTATCATAGCCTAATTGATTTTTAGCAAATTCTCTAATCAAATGTGGAAATAAGAAATATCTGTAATCGCATTCTAATTCATCATTAAAGACATTTTCATATTTTGCGCCATTTGGAAGATATTTTGCAATTCCTCCGTACACTTCATTTGGTTTTTGAACAAAATAAGATACAAATGATGCAATAGCTGAATCATCCTTTATTCTACATCTGTCTTTTGCATCTGGCAGATACTTGTTATACATTTCATCACCATGAAATTTTGCCTTTTCAGCTGCAGAGAGATTTAGCCATAATCCTTGTTGATGCTCAAAACAATAATCTAGTCTTGTTGCTAACATATGGTGAACTGATACAAAATAATCTTGTAATGATACGTAGTCTTTGCCTTTTACTGCATTTTGTGAATTACGATATTTTGTAATTTTTCTTTGATGTTCTTCATCTTTTGTTTTAATCACTGTGACTAGAACTTCAGCATCAACGTTGTTTGCTTTCTTTTTCTTATCTAGAATACTTTTTGATGTTTGTGCTCCATTAACAATTTGGGCACCTTTTAGGTATAATTCATTGTTCTTTATTGAGACATCATCTACTGTGATGGTAATTCCGTTATTCCATTCAAAGAAATTATGCGGATCATCTTCTAATGTTGTTGAGATTTTTTTATTTATGGAGCCTTTTCCGCCCAAATGTTTTCTGATATTAGATTCAAAAATATAATGTTCATTTTTTTCAACCAATTCTGCTAAATCAAAAGCAGATACTACACAAACTTTACAATTTTTATGTTCAAGTGGTTGTTTGAGAATTCTTAAACTCGCATTTTGACCTTTTGCAGGTTTTTTGATTCGTTCCCATAATGTTTGGTAAACCTGCTGTCTACCCATAACCCTGACTTTGTCATTTTGATAATCATCTACACATTGGTCAGTAATGTAGACTAAATCCACCTTCATTTTTTTATCATTAAGAATTTTCCAGAGATATTGCAGTTCGTCCCTCTTTAGCTTGGATTGATCTTTTTCTTTTAGTCGTACAACATCTTGAACAAATTGATCAATTGCTCCTATGGAATGAGCAGAACCATACTTTGATTGAAATAATCTAATTCTTTTCTCATCTGAATCTATCAGATATGCATCAATTCCTTCATCATATCCTCCATCGATAATTGCATTTTCTGCAATATCTTGTAAAACATCTTCGACGTTTATCAAATGCCATAAAAGATAATCACGACCTTTCTCGACTGTGGTGTTGGAATCCTTCATGAATTCACTAATACTTACATCAACTGAGTGTGTAGCAAATCCTTCTAGTGGTGCACTGGAAAATTTTGAAAGAATATCGCGTCCTTGTTCACTATATTCTAAGAGATTTGCTCCTTTAGGTGGCATTTTTGTTATTTGGTTTTGTTTATCCTTAAGAAGAATAGGGTGATTACAAGATAACCTTACTAAGAATTAAAAAGAAACTCGAACGACCTAAAGTGTGAATAAGAAAATCGCTATCATTCCAATTATAGTAATTATTGGCATTATTGCTGCAGTCTCTCAAATGGGCGTTGAAGAAATGGCTGAAACAGAAACTGTTGAGATCGAAACTGTTGAAGAAGTTGAAGCCATGGTTACAATTCCTGTAAAAGCTGCAAGACCTGCATGCGGACCACATCCTGAATGTTATATCCCATCATACTATGTTACAAAAGTTGACGAACCTGTAATCTGGTTAAACGAAGATTCAGCATTTCACAGTGTAACTAGTGGAAGTTATAACGAACCTACTGACATGTTTGACAGTGGTCATATGGATCCTTATGGAACATTTTCCTACACATTTGAAGAGCCTGGAATGTATCCTTACTTTTGCACCTTACATCCTTGGATGGCTGGAAACATAAAAGCAGAAAGGTGACGAGGGGAGTCGAACCCCTTTAGATAAGCTTTGCAGGCTCACGCATAACCGCTCTGCCACGTCACCAATGAAAAAAATGAATATTTGCAATTAAACTCTTTACTTCAAATTTTTCCTGATGATTTTGCAGCCAATTTAACATCTTCGGCTTTGACTGTTTTTCTACCTGCATGTTTGCCCATATCTACTGCATTTTTAGCAATCTCTATGCCGATATCTTCTAAAACTCTTCTCAGTTCTTCAGCTGATTCATCACTAACTCTGTCGGCACCAGCCTTTTTCAAAATTCTATACATGGCTGAAACTCCCAAATCAGATGTTTTCATACTATTATGAGTAAAATTGGCGATAAAATACTTTTAGTGAAAAAATCTAACACATGACATGAGCTGGATTTACGATGCACACATCCACCTTTCAGATCCTGAATACAAATCTAATATTGACATGATCCTCAATTACATGGATTTGTTAAAAATCAAAGCATGTTGTGTTTCGATGGATATTGAAACTTCTATTGAAACAATGGCTCTTTATGAAAAATCGAAAAACGTCTTACCTTTCATTGGAATTCATCCTGAAATGGCTCAAAAAAATCCTGACTCTGTTTATGACCTGATTGAAAAGAATAATGAAATTATTTCTGGAATTGGTGAGATTGGTTTAGACAGAACTTATATCGATTCTGAGGATGAATGGGAAATCCAAAAAGATGTTTTTTCAAAACAACTATCTTTGGCAGAGAAATTCAACAAACCTGTTTCAATTCATTCAAGAAAGACATTAACTGATATCTTTGAAATTTTACCTTCATACAAAATACCTGGAATTTTGCTTCACTGGTTTGATGGCAATAAATCACAATTGAAAACCGCTATGGAAAATGAATATTTTGTATCATATGGTCCTTTGTTAGTTTATGCAAATGACAAGCAAGTACTACTCTCAAAAACAGATCCATCTCAACTTCTGGTCGAAACTGACGGTCCTGTAAGATTCTCTCGTTGTTTTGAATACAAAAACACTGAAATCATGTTTGTATCAAGTGTACTATTTTGTGCTTCAAAAATTCTTCATACGTCATATGAAAATTTACTCGCACAAATTGAAGGTAATTCGAAGAAATTTTTAGGAATTTGATGGTACATATATAAAAAACTAAAAATTCAAACTGCTAGTGGATAGAATAAAACGTATTTCAAATGAACTCATGAATGAATATTCTGAGCGTTTTGGAACTGATTTTTTAACTAACAAACAATCATTGAATGAAATTTCTATCGTACGTTCAAAAGGCCTCAAAAACAAAATTGCTGGTTATATCACCAAAATCCTTCAAAGACAAGCAAAATTCGAAGAACGAAAACAAATGATTATTGAAAATGAAAAGAAATCTCAAGAACGTAAACAATCTAGATCTAAAAAGCCTGAAGTTGAATCAGAAGAAGATGTAGCATCTATTGAAATTGTTGATGGTGTTGAAGATCCTCATACTGATGAAGGTGTCAGACATGTAACTGAAGAACCTTCAGAAAAAGAAGGAAAAGCATTCACTGATGGTATGATGAAAGTAACCGAAGATCCTGAATCAGAAGAAAAATCAGTTGCTGAAGAAATTGTCGATGAATCCAAGTCTGAATAACAAAATCAATTAATTTACCAAAAATAATGAATCATTATGGTTACTGTTAATTTCATAGGTGGTGCCAGAAAGTCCTTTCAAACTGATTCTTTAGAGATAACTCAAAGTATTGATAATATTTCTGAATTACTATCGCATCTAATTTCAAAAAAACCAGAAAATACACCTGATTTTGACGGAAAAAATCTACTGATAGCTGTAAACGGAGTTGATTCCTCAGCCCTTGCTGGAACTAATACTCAACTAAAACAAAATGATGTTATCAACATAATTCCAATTATTCATGGTGGCTCTGCTGCAAAAACCAATGTATCATTTACAATAAAAAATAATCAAATTAGATTGTTTGAGATCAATAAATCTAATTCAAATAAAGAATATCTTTTGTCATTAAGAAAAAAATTCCCAAAGTTACAACTACAAGCAGTTTCATCAAAATTCATACTTGATAAAGAACATGCAAAACAAATCATCACAATTTCTATAATTCAAAAATCAAATAATCATCTATTGTCTGATAAAATTGAAACTGATTTATTACTCAGATTTGCAAACACTACTCAGATTAACGAAGCAATAAAAAATGTCGGATTGTCTCCAACTCAAAACTTTATTCTAATTGCAATAGGAAACAAATCCAATCAAATTAAATTATTTGAAGCAATTCGTGATGATTTAGATACAATTTTCAAAAAAAATAATCAAAATTTCCTTAAGAAACATTTTAAAATCTCAAATCAAACTTTAAACTCAATTGAATCAAAGACTCCTCTAGTTGATTTACTAGTTGAAAAAGCATCAATACTAGTCTAATTCTACTCGTTTTTCTCTATCAACACTTAGAATTGTATCTGGTGCAATAACACTAATTCCTGTCTTATTTCTTAATATCTGAACTATAATTTCCCAATCTGAATTTTCTAGTGACACTTTATTTGATAACGAATATGCAATGTTGGAAATAATATCCTTGGTATGTAATGATGAATGTCGTTTTTCTACTGTAATTCTATAGGTTTCATTTTGTTTCATCACATTTGACAATTCAATTGCTGTATCTCTAATCTCCTCTAATTTTGTTTCACATTCTTTCTGAATAGGAATTATTCTTGAACAGTATTTGATAAGCCATGGCTCATCATCAATTATCTCTCTAAAATTTTCTAAAACTTTGATATTATCCAGAGATGTATTGACCTGAATTATACCTGAGAATAGTGTTTTTTCAATTAATGCTTCTTTATCCCCAAATCTTTCCAGCATATTTTGAGCTTCTAAAATAGTCGGATCCTCAAGATTCCTTTGGCATGTGATAATCAAATTCATAGTATCTTCTCTATCTCTTCTTTTGAAACAGAACCTTCTCTAATAATTTTCAATTCTCCATTGTTAAAATCAATAATAGTTGATTCACCTTTACTGACAATTTTTCCACCGTCTACCAATGTATCAACTTTTGGTAATTTTATTTTAAATTCATCCGAATTCAAAATTGATTTCTCACCTGAAATGTTTGCGCTTGTCCCAATGATTAATTTACATTGTTTTAAAATAGACAAAATACATTCATTCCCTGGTACTCTAACAGCTAACTTTCCATTACTTTCTATTTTTTCAGATATCTCTTTCCTAATTGGAAGTAATAATGTCACTTGTCCTGGCCAAAATTTTTCTGAAATTTTTTCTGCATTTGAATTGAATTCTACAATTTTTTCTAATTCTTCTTTTGATATTCCTAAAATTGGGAATCTCTTTTCACCATCTCTTTTTTTTAATTCAAAAATTTTTGTTATACTGTCTTTTTTGAATGGATCACATCCTACTCCATAAACTGTATCTGTGGGAAATCCGATAATTTCTCCATTTTCATAAGATCTTATGATTTCTCTAATTCCATTCTCATCACACGATACTACATTCATGATAAATTCAAGTTTGCCGAATAATTATGTTATTTGATTTTTCTAGATTGTCAAACCAAAGTTATCTGTAAATTCAGAAAATGTCTTGTATTCTCTAAGGAAATCTTTTCCTGTCATGCTAATTTTATATCTACAAGCTCGTTTTGAATCAACTTGTTCTAATAATCCTTGTGAGACTAAATTTGATAAAATTTTTGAAATTCGAGAGTGTGAAATATTTGCTTTTTGAATTAATTTGGTTATGGATGCACCATCTTGATCAATAGTTAGTTCTTCTGCAGCGTACAAAATATCTCCTACAATTTCAATCTGTTTTCGATATGTACCCATTTAAGAAATTTTTGTCTGATCTCGCTATGATCTTATTCAATATATTGAATCAACAAAGAGAGTAAACTTTTTTGACTTTGGAAAATTTACGCCTATCTTCCAAATTTTTCATCATCCAAATCATCAAATTTCATATCTTCCTCATCATCATCCAAATCATCAAATTTTATTTTTCTTAATGGCAATCTTGAGATTGGTAGGAATAATGAAATTAATCCAGAAATTTTTAATAAAATTGAAACTGAATACAGGATTGATTCTGGAAAAACTAGTGAATACCATGCAATAAATTCACCAAATGCTAACAATGCGAGTCCGGTACCTACTGCTAGTGCACCTTTTTGTTTTCCTTCTAAAAATGAAACAAATGTTTCAATTGCTCCGTAAACAAGTAAAATAAATGAAAATGATCTTATGATATGTTCAATATTCATAGCTGATAATGCAAACAGTGGAAGAATTCCTACTGATCTGAAATATCTTGATTTTGGAAAAAATGATTTTATTGTATGAGAAAATGCAATGAAAAAGTATCCTATTGTTTGTATTCCTAAACCTAACGCTTGTAAGCCTCGATTAATTTTTCCTTCTTGAAGATAAACGTCATCAATAACATATCCCATCCAGATTATACCAAAACCAATTCCAATTGCTATGAATGCAATTGTTAATCTAAATAAAACTGGACTACCCGTATTTTTGTATCCAACATACGCAAAAACACCAATGATTATTCCAATAATGAATCCTACAAGATTTAGAATATTTTCTAATAAAAATTCCATTTAATTATTTGCCTATTGCTAAATTAATTAAGTCTTGTAGAAAATTGATTCATAAAATGATTAATTTCATTCAGTCTTCCCATTCATCCAACGTACCTGCTGTTTCACCTTCTGTGGCTCCAGTATAATCTCCTAAAATGTCTGAATATTGTGCTTCACTATGTGCAACATATTTTACATATTCTCCATAACTCATGTCCAAACCACATTTTTTACATTCAACGTATGAAAAATCTGGAGCTAACTCTGCATCTTCCTTACATTTTGGACACTTGATCTTCATGTTCTATTTTTATTTGTAGAGTATTATTGCTTTTATCAATAAGAATAAATTGAAATCAAATTTCACCTGATTATTGAGTAAAATCTGTACTAAATGCAAAGAAGAGATTCCAGATAATCAGGAATTGGAACCACAAGCAGAGAAATATCCTTTATGCCCAAAATGTTGGGCTGAGTGGAAAGAGATGAAAATAATGGTGCTTAATGAAATGCATCTTGATCTATCTCTTTCAGATCATCGTAAAGTACTCCGAAAACATGAGAAAATATTTGCAGGTGTTATGACTCCTGAGGGTGATTATGTTGACTTTACAAATGAAGATAACAGAAATCCTGAAGAAAAACCGGCTTAGAAATTAAATAATTCTTTTGCAGAGTCTGGAGCTAGCAATCTCATCTTTCTTTTTGATTCTTCATCCAATCGGTCAAAAACTGTCTTTATTGATGATATCAGTACTTCTTGTTTTTGTCTATCAACTTGTAGAAATATTTCAAATATTGCATCTAAATTAAAAAGAATAATCTTGTCTGGAGATATCAGTATCTGTTTGAAGTAATTTGAAAACATATCCTCTCTATTTTTTATATCGATAGTTGCAAGCACTTCTAACCATGTTCTAAATAATTTTGAGAAGTTTGGAAATGGGATGGTTGGTCCTGCATTTAGTGCATTTACTATAATTTCTGATTTATCTTCGTCATTTTTTGAAAAAAATTCTGTCATTCTTTTTTTAAGAATTGGTGTTCTTAGGAAATCTGGCAAACTAGCAAGATTTACAATAATATTTCCCGCAAAATTTGGCTCTGACATATTAAGATCTTTTAGGACTTGATATTAACCCTAATGCACTTTAG
The DNA here is from genome assembly GCA_902552015.1 of uncultured marine group I thaumarchaeote. GTDB lineage: Archaea > Thermoproteota > Nitrososphaeria > Nitrososphaerales > Nitrosopumilaceae > Nitrosopelagicus. Next base: position 14,164 of record CACDFH010000015.1, read on the forward strand.
CTTAAATACATGATTTGAAAATTTGTGTTATGGGTGCTACTATAGTAATTGGAGGTTTTTTTGGAGATGAAGGTAAAGGAAAAATTATCTCATATTTAGCACAAAAAGATAATCCTACCATAGTTGTTAGAGGTGGGGCTGGTCCAAATGCTGGTCATACTATCAAAGATGGCGAAAAAACTTTCAAGGTTAGAATGCTCCCAAGTGGTTTTCTAAATAAAAATTCTAGAGTCATGATTGGTCCAGGAGTCGTTGTCAACCCTGATGTTTTTCTAAAAGAAATAACTGATTTTGGAACTGATGGCAGATCATTTCTTGACAATAATTGTGGAATAATTGAAAAACATCATCTTGAAGCTGATTCAAAAGGTAGATTAAAAGAAAAAATTGGTAGTACTGGTTCAGGAACTGGTCCGGCAAATGCTGAACGTGCAATGAGAACCTTGAAGATGGCAAAAGAAATTGATTCATTACAAAAATACATTGTTGATGTACCATTAGAAATCAATAATGCTTTAGATAAAAATGAAAATGTACTGATAGAAGGAACTCAAGGAACACATTTGTCTCTTTGGCATGGAACATATCCATTTGTAACTACAAAAGATGTTACTGCATCTGGCATATGTGCTGATGTGGGAGTAGGTCCAAAAAGAATTGATGATGTTATAGTTGTCTTCAAATCATATTTGACTAGAGTAGGCACTGGTCCTATGGCTGGTGAACTTAGCGCTGAGGAAACATCTCAAAAAGGATGGGAAGAATTTGGAACAGTCACGGGTAGGCTTAGGCGTGCAGCTGAATTTGATTTTGAATTAGCTAGCCGTGCAATCATGCTTAGTAGCGCAAATCAAATATCAATTACAAAATTAGATGTAAGATTTCCTAGTTGTGCAGGTGCACAATCGTTTGATGAATTAGACGCCGATGCAAAATCATTCATAAAAAACATTGAAGAAAAGTTAGGCGTGAAAGTTACATTAATTGGAACTGGTGCAGGCGTGAATGATATAATTGATTTACGCACGTAATTTTTTTCAGTAAGCTTTAATTTAGAAATTCTAAAAAATAATTCATGGCAACACTACCTAATTATGTTCAATTAGATTCTCCTTTAGAATTCACACGATTAGTTTGTGCCTTAGAACGATCTCCTCGTGTGTCCTTTCTTCACGAACATAATGGCAAAAAAGTATTGTCTGTGCAGATGGATTTACTTAAAGAAAAACCTGTAATCTACTTTACACCAATTGAAAATATAGGTCACTATCTATGTTATGGATTCAATTCTGGTCAGGAAAAACTTGAACTTGTAGACACCACTCTTGATAATTCAAAACTTTATTCTCCAATAATCAAAATAAAATCTCTTCCTGCATCCTTAAAACCTGATATTGAGGCATCAAAAGAAAAATACAATCCTATTGAATTAGAAGATCTATCTAGTTTAGCCAAACTTAGCTTTGGTTATGAAGAAGCACCATTTCCATTATTTGCATTTAAACAGAAAGATAAGTGGTTCATGGGAGTTTTTCTTAATTTCAATGAAGATGGTCCATCATATTTCTGTCATGTCAGCTTGGATGAAGAACCAACAAAACCTTTCCTAAAATACACTACATCAAAAAATACTGAACCTGAATTTGTCAATCATACTGGTGAACATGGTTATTCTTACATCAAAATAATAAAGTTAAAAGACTCACACCCATTGGTCGATTATGACCAAATTCAGTGATAGAATAAAAAAATCCGCAACTACATCTCCGATCATTTTAGCTAATGATTATGATTCAAAAACGCCAAACATTGAATCAAAGACATTAAAAAATATTAAACTCCTAAGCGGCTATTTGTGTGGAATAAAAATTAACTTTCATCTTCTTTTACAACTAGATAAGAAGCAAATATCAAAAATTAACAAAGCCGCACACGATTCTGGTTTACAGTGCATTGCTGATATTAAATTAAATGACATCGGAAATACAAATCTCATTACTACAGAAAATTTATGGAATATGGGATTTGATGCAGTAATTGTTAATCCAATTATGGGGAAAAAAAGTTTGAAAAATTTAGTAGAACTTTCACATAAAAAAAACAAAGGAGTAATTTCGTTGTGTCATATGAGTGCCCCCGAAGCAAAGCTTTCATATGAACTAGAAATTAAAAATCGTTCAAAGAACCAACAACTTTACCAGTTGTTTTTAGATTGGGCATTATCTACTCATGTGGATGGAATAATTGTTGGCGCTACCTATCCAAAAATCATCTCCTACTGTAAAAATTCCGTGCGTGGAAAACTCTCTCTATTCTCTCCTGGGGTTGGGACTCAAGGGGGGAGTCCTTCAAAAGCTAAGAAACTTGGTTCAGATTATCTCATAGTGGGAAGAACAATTCTTAATTCTAAAAATCCACTTCAAACTACAAAAGATCTAGTTACTGATTCGCTTATCTAAAAATTCTTTAGATTTTACTAAAAGATTCTTTGCATTTTCATAAGTTGTTTTATTCAATGCATTATCAAACTCCAACCAAATGTAATCCAAATGTTCGTGTGATAATATTATATCTGTGGTATTTGTTTTTCCAAGAAAGAATATCACTTTCTTATGAATTTCTTGTTTATCTGCATAGAAATAATATTCGATCTCTTCTTCAAATCCGTCAAGAAATTCTACATCTGAAATTCCTGTCTCTTCTTTTGTTTCTCTAAGTGCAGTTTCATGAGGCGTTTCGTCTTTTTCCATCTTACCTTTAACAAAATCCCAATGTTTTGATGGATAATTTAATAGCAAAAACTTTCTACCTTCATTTTCATTAAATAAAATAATCCCTGCTGAAACTTCTTCTTTCATTTTATTTTCCTATTCTTCTTTTCCTTTTTTGGAATGTTCTAATTGCTCTCATTAAATCAATTTTCCTAAATTCTGGCCAAAAAATATCTAAAAATACTAACTCACTATATGCACTTTGCCATAATAGAAATCCACTCATTCGTTTTTCACCAGATGTTCTCAAAATCATGTCTGGGGATGACTGTGGCAAATGAGATGTGTACAAATTTGATTCTATTACTTCTTTATTGATTTCTTTTGCATCTAGTTCACCATTTTTAATTTTCAAACCAATTTTTTTTACAGCATCAACTAATTCATTTTGTCCGCCATATGCAATTGCAATGTTTAGAAAATGTTTATCATAATCTTTTGTAACTTCGTCTAATCTACCCAAAACCTCTTTGATTGTTTCTGGTAGTAATTCCATAGTTCCAATTGCTTTTACTCTCATCTTGTTTTTGTGTATTCTAGGATCATTGTACAATTTTTCTAGTCGTTTGTAGATTAAATCATAAAGATAGTCTAGTTCCTCATTTTTTCTATCAAGATTTTCAGCTGATAATACGTATAATGTGATAATTTTGATATCAAATTCTTCACACCAGTCTAGTAAATTTTCTACTGCATCTGCTCCTTTAAAATGACCTTTTTCTTGAATTGTTAAATTTCTTTTAGCCCATCTTCTATTACCATCTAAGATTATTGCAATATGATTAGGCATATCGCCTTCAAGTATCTCGCTTTCTAGTCTCTTAGAATAGATTGAGTAAAATCCTGAAAGATATAGTGCTGCGTCTTTTATTCCGTTAATAATTTGCCACCTCGTTTCCTGTATCTACGGAAAAGTAGTGTGGCTGATATCAGTGTTATTGCTGCACCTGCTAACATTGGTGGAATTAGTGTAAATGAACTATCATTTGTAGTTAGTATGTTTGCAAATTGTGCAACTGTTGGATAAATTGCAGCTAATACAATTATTCGCAATACGTCACTGATATGTTTTAGTTTTCTGTTTAACCAATTACTAATTAAAATTCCAGCTGAAATTGTTCCGAGTCCCATCCATAAAAATGGAAATAAACCTTGAAGGAATTGTCCAATAACTATTTGGTTTGATAGTGACTGTGTAAAGTCCATTCCTTCCTCAAATAATTGTGAATCAACATTTGTAACACCTGCAGGTACTGATGCAAGAATCAAAATCATTCCTGTTATTAGTGCAAATATTCTAATGAATCCTGTTGGCGTAGCCTTTGTCCAATTAGACCATGATTTGTCTATGTCAAATGCACGAATAAGAAATGCGCCACCTAAAATACTAACTAATACAGCAAAAATTTCTGCTGTGTAGCCT
>CACDFH010000016.1 GCA_902552015.1 uncultured marine group I thaumarchaeote
GATAACTACATCTCTTCTCTAAATTTGGCTCAACATCTCTATTCATTATATTCGCTCACTCATAAGGAAAAATTTTCAGATGAGATAAAACAATACTCATTTAATTTCCTTAGAACCATTTTTGACCGTTTAGGCTGGGATGCAAAAAAGAATGAACCTCATACCAATGCACTTTTGAGAAGCTTTGCAATTTCAGGATTGGGAAAACTCGGTGATGAAGAAATACTAAAAGAATCAAAAAGAAGATTTGATAAATTCTTGAAAAACCAAAATAGCTTATCTGCAGATCTTCAAGAAACAGTTTTTGTTTTAGTTGCATGGAACGGAAATGAATCTACATACAAAAAGTTCGCATCACTATACAAAAAGGCAAAATCCCAAGAGGAAAAACTCCGATTCTTAGCCGCAATGTGCAATTTCCAACAAAAAAATCTCTTACTAAAAACATTAGAGTTTACTTTAGGTCCAGATGTTCGTTCGCAAAACATCCAAATGCCAATTATGCGCATCGCAGCAAATCTACATGGTAAAGAATTCTTATGGACATGGCTAAAAAAGAACTGGAAAAAAATTGTCAAAAAAGCCGGAATTGGAAATCCATTATTAAATAGAGTTGTAGCAAGTATTGGTCAAGTTGTTGATGCAAAACAAGAAAAAGAAATTCGTAAATTCTTCAAAACAAATCCTTTACGTGGAACTGAAATGACATTGGAACAAACCATGGAACGGGTACGTGTTTCATCAAAATTCCTAAATTCCATAAAAGAGGAATTTTCATAATTGATTGCTCCAAGAAATTTTCTAGTCATTCTAATTGCTACTATTTCTGTTAGTGTTGTAATTCTCTTAAACTCTAATTATGAAAATGAAGATTTTAGTAATTTTACATTTGATGCTGTATATTTGAAAGATAGCAAGTCTGTATTGATTACTTATAATGATGTAAATCAAAAATCTTCTTTTGCAATATTGGAAATTTTAGGTATGGAGGAAACATTTCATGAAGAATTTGAAATCTCAGATTCTAAATTTACAAGACTGGTTCCTATTGATAATATTCCAAAATATGGTTGGAAGACAACTCCTGTAACTTTGGAAATTACTTATGACGAATCTACAGTTTACATGAAAACTGAAATTCATAATGAGGATCAAATTTCCCCTTCCGTAATTTTTGGAAAAAATGAGTAATTATTAGCACCAGTTTATCAAATTAGCATTAGTTTTATATTCTGTTGTGGGCATAAGAATATGAAAAAATTAGCAATTGGATTACTTGCACTTTCGATATCGCTCGCAATGACTGGTATTGGGTTTGATAATGCATTTGCTGACGAAGTTAAGATTGAAAATGGTCGTGGTTCTTCCGAACCTGGATGTGAGGTAACAAATCTTTGTTTTGTACCTGCAATTGCAACCGCAAATGTTGGTGATAAAATAATATTTTTGAACGGAGATGATGCTCCTCACACTTCAACTAGTGGAAACCCTACAAGTGGACCTGATGGTATATGGGATAGTGGACTACAACAACCAGGTGTAGATTTTGTATTTATGGCAACCACTTCTGGAACTTTTGATTATTTCTGTATGGTTCATCCGTGGATGGCTGGTCAATTGATAATTTTACCATCTGATTCTGAAATGACAGATGACAACATTTCTAATTATGGTACCTCAGTTGATCAAACTGAATCAATGATTTATGGTGATACTACGCCTGAAATATCTAAAAAGGATCCAGGTGCTGTGAATGAAGTATTTGCAAACATTGTTACAAACGATGCAGCAAAAGGTTCTCCTTTAACAATTGAAGTTGAATTTATGGAATCCGATGGATTTGTCATCAACCATGTAAACTATGACATATCCGTATCTCAAAATGGTGAATTAATACTATCTGACAATGGTGCACATCGTCATTTATTCAAGTACCCTGTCCACACCACTGAGGAATTAAAATTTGATCCAAAAACACATCCTGTTGATATTGATGTAACATTTCAAGGAATTGGGCACTTTGTAGGTTCATTAACTGAAGAATCCATATTGGGAGTTTATGGTCCAATTGGCACAACATCTACTTTTCAAGTAGTTCCTGAGTTTGGTGTGATTGTATCCTTGATACTTGTAGTATCAATTGCTGCAGTTATTGGATTCTCTACTAAAACAAGATTAACACAAAAATTCTAAAACTCTTTCTTCAAATTCTTTAAAGATTGAGCATAGAAATTGGATAAAAATATAACAAATTGATCAAATTCGCCTTTTGCTGATTTTGCTGCAAAATATGACTCCCATGTAATCTTGACTGATTTTGAACCTTTTTTCTCAAGAGATATTGTTGCATGATATGCTTCTAACGGCAATCCTGAAACTGCAATATATGAAAAATATTCTCTTGGTTTCCATCCTACTACATGTTCTTCAACATCTGAACCATCTTCAAAACTGATCAAACGTTTGGCCCCCACTCCTGTCTTTTTTTCTCCTAAAAATTTTGTTGATTTTTGACCATCTAGCCAATCTAATTTTGTAATTTTACTAATTTTGGTCCATGCTTTTTCTAAATCTGTCTCAATAATTACAGATTTTTTGACTGAACCTGAATTCATATTGTCATACAATACTTCTCAAATTTATATAATTCAATTATTGATCTTTTGATTATGGTTTTTGGTTGGGGTAAAAAAAAGAAAGTCGAGTATGAAGAGCCAGTAGAAACTCTGAGCTCATCTCCTCAAAACATCACCTTAGATGAAATTCCAAAAATTTTGAATGATATTGTTATACTTAGAAAAGGCACTTTGGCAGCTGAAATAAAATCTCATAGAAATAGAATTGACCCTCAAAGAGAAGTTATACTAAAAATTGCAAATGAATTGTCTGAAGACGAATTAGATCCTGACAAGCTTGATCCACATTTCCAGATAATGGTTAATCGTGGAAAAAAAGAAGTTATCTCCGCAATAAAAAATGAATTTGGGAAACCATTTCCTGATATTGATTCCACCGATGATGTTATGCGATTCAAAAAAACATCCACTGCAGGAATAAACAAAGTAGGTGATATGCTTGGAAAACATTCCAAAGTAATACATCATTTTGCTCCAAAATATTCTAAAAAACTCACAAATGATCTAAAAGAACTCTCTGATGATCTAAAGGAAGTAGATGAATTAATTGATAATTTCAATGTCACTGAAAATTCTGTTCAAACCATTAACGAATTGTTGGTCTCTAGGGAAAAAACACTAGGAAAGTTATCTAAACAAACCTCTCGTATGGATGAACTAAAATCTTCTCTAAATGAGAAAAAAGAAACGATCAAAAAATTTGAAAATGAAATTGATGACATCAAAAACTCTTCTGATTACAAAGAATACATGGATGTGAAATCTAAATTATCTGATTGTGATTCTGAAGAAGTAAACATACGTCATCATGTTAATGATGAGTTTACTAAAATTTCAAGACCTCTAGGAAAATTTGTTCATATCTCTTCTCATGATAAAGAGTTGAAGGATCTTACTGCCACTTTGGCATCTTCGCCTTATGATGTATTGGACAACACAAATTTACCTGGAATTAAAAATATTCTCGATTCTATTGTAACTGGTATTGATTCTGGGTCTGTATCTGTAAAAGATGTTTCAAAATCTAAAGATAGTATACTTGAAATTAAAAACACAATCCCTACATTAATTTCAACAAAAGAAAAATTTGAAACAAAAAAACATGAATTATCTTCTAAACTTGAAGCTTTTGACTCCAAATCTCTTCAAACTGCTGAAAACAATCTAAAACGAGAAGAATCTAATATTTCTGACATTTCATCAAAATTGAAAGTTTTTGAAGATGAAAATCTTGATCTTACTCATTCACTGCCTACGATATTGCATGAAATTGAAACAAATCTCAAAGATGTTACCTCCACATCCTATACAATTTCATTAGATGATCAATGATTTTTAAAACAAAAAAACTTGAACGTAGTCTTGTGTTTCTAAATGAAACTCGTGATGGAATTATTTCCTATTGTAAGATTAATCATCCTGATGAAATGATCTTGATTCTAAAAGGTCACTCAAAAAAAGGTAAAATGTTTGTTGAAGGTTTAGTAGTTCCGCCTTTTCATGAAACTGGCCCTACCTTTGCAGGATTTCCTGCAAATCAACTTCCATTTGATACTGATTATATCGGAATGGTTCATTCACATCCTGTGGGAACTGCAGAACCTTCATCTGAGGATTTGCATAATTTTTTTGGATTAGTTTCAGTAATAGTAAAATCTCCATATGAAGACGAAGATATCTTTGCATGGGATAGTTCTGGAAATTCAATTCCCATACTTGATGAATAATTAATTGCTAATTACTCAATAAGCCTTATATTTCAAGAATGGGATAATTTTCTTATCATGATTAACTACAAGTCATATTTGATTTTCTTATTCGCTTCTCTAGCTGTAAGCATTGGACTGCAAATGATTCTTCCATTCCCATATGGCTTGGGTGCAGCATTAGCTTTGTTCATCGCATTTCCATTATTGTTGCGTAGACGAATGATGAGTCGAATGCGTGGCGGTTTTGGCGGTGGCGGTTCAGGTTCATCTGGCGGTTTTGGCGGAGGTTTGTTTGGTCAAAACAGCGACAAGCCGGGTATAAAATACGAATGTCTAGTATGTCACAAAGTTTACAATGCAAGAGAATGTCCACGTTGTGGCTCTACTATGAAACGTGCAATGTTTTAGGATTTCAAAATGTCTCAAACAGAACTTGCGTTAGATGTTATTAGAAAAAAAGTTTTTTTCCACAATTCTGTCGACGTCTGGATTTCTGCTTGTGAGGAAAAGAATATTGAATGGAACAACACTGAAAGTTACAAAAAATTCATTTCATATCTGTTAAAGAATAATTTGCAACTCAAAGCGTTCAACTTATGTGCTCATGAAGCCGGTGCAGTTGAAGAAGAAAAAACAAAATTTACCGAATTGTTAGCTGAAGAAAAAGATACAAATCCAAATGCCGCAACTTACACAATCAAATTAAACGATTCATCAATTGATCTGATTCGAAAGTTTAGTCTTTCTGAATAACTTAACGTTTCAACTTTGGATTAACTATCGCATCCAATGCATTTCCAATAAAAACAAATGCTAATCCTGTAATTGCTATCAAAATTCCTGGAGGAACAATCCACCACCAAAATCCTTGTGCAGCTGCACCATACGTATTTGCATCATGTAGAATTTGTCCCCATGTAGGAAATGAAGGATCTCCCAATCCAAGAAAACTCAATCCTGCTTCTGTAGTTATTGCTGCCGGTACTGAAATTGCTATGCTTGCAAATGCATATGGCAACAATTGAGGAAGAATATGTCTGAAAATTATTTTTGAATCTTTTTGACCCATTATCTTTGCTGCTTCGATATATTGCCTTGTTTTGATTTGTAGTGACATGCTACGTGAAACCTTTGCAATACCTACCCAACTAAAAATCATAAGGAAACCTATCATCAAGAAAATACTGTTACTAATGGTAACGGCTAGAATAATTAAAAATGGCAGTGCTGGCAGTGCATAAATAACATCATTAAATCTCATCATAACTTCATCTGTTTTTTTACCTCTGTATCCAGAATAAACTCCATAAACTAATCCTACTACAACTGAACCTATTGATACTGAAATCCCAATGAATAATGCTAGAGGTGTGCCCCAAAGTAATCCTATTGCTAAATCTCTACGAAGTTCATCTGTTCCCATCAATCCATACGCCTTGCCTCCTAACACCAACTTTGATTCTAAAACTTCCACAGGTTTTTCTGTTCCATAAATATCTACAATGAAAATATAATTTCCTTTTTGTATTTCATTTTCTTGTAATTTTGAAAATATTATTTCTGTAGTACCCGACAAAAAGTCAAACTGAAAATCATCTTTGTACATGTTGAGATTTTTTTTAATCATGCTGTCTGTTGAAAAATATCTTTGATTATGAATCGTATCTGAATCTGAATGTGGCAGTGACGTGGATAATAATTCTAAGGTAATCCCATCTGGACGAATGACTTTGATCTGAACAAGATGTGAATCTGAATATTTTGTCTTCATCTCTATAATGAAATCACTTGGAAAGTCATCATATTCAAAAAAGACTCCAAATTGCTGTGAAGTAAGAAAAATTCCATTTTTTTGTGACTGAAAAATTTCTGGCTCTAGGATTTTATGCTCTGGAATTTTTTCTGAAGATAAGAAATTCACCCAACTTGGCACTGACGTCTTTGGATATGAAATCCATTTTTCAGGATTATTCCATTCTTGAAATGTTGATGCTGGAATTGCAGATATTGTTATTATTGAAACTAGAATTAATCCTGAAAGAATAAAAATTCCTGTTAGTCCTAACTTGCTTTTCAGAAATTCTGACTTAATTTCTTGTGTTGATACACTACTCAACTTGCTGTCCTCACTCTTGGATCAAAATAACCGTACAGTAAATCTGCGATAAATATGCTCACCAAAAACAATACTGTCAAAATGTATGTTGAACCAATGATTACCGGCAAATCCATTACACTAATGGCTTCAAAATACAATCTTCCCATTCCCGGCCAATCAAATACAGCTTCTGTAATTATCGCGCCACCTAATGAGCCCGATAAGCTTAGTGCAAGTATTGTCACAATTGGTGGAGCTGCATTTCTCAATGCATGGCTGTAAACTATTTTTTTTCTACTAATTCCAATTGTTTTCTTTGCAGATATGAAATCTTCTTGCATTATGCCCACCATAAAATTTCTAACAAGATATGCCCATGCACCAAATCCAATCAAAACAATTGTTATCACAGGTAATGCCATATGGTACAATAAAGCCAAAAAGTAACCTGGATCATCTGGCTCAATACTTGGAGTTGCCCTTGCAGGGAAAATTTGGTATACGAACGCAAATACAAATATCATTAGCATACCAATCCACCAAACTGGAAAACTACTGCTAATTACTGCAAATGTCGATGTAATTCTATCTGTTTTAGAACCAATTTTGTTACTTGATGCAGCACCCAAAACAATTCCTATGATTGATATGATTATTGTGGCTGTAGTAAACAACAAAATTGTTTTTGGCATCTTTTCAAAAATAATTTCTCCTACATTTGATGATCCTGAGTCACTTGTCAAAAATGTGGCATTGCCAAAATCCAAAATTAAAATTTTATACATTGTATATCCAAGTCTTTGTGGAGAATACCACGGCGTATCAAGCCCCAGCGTTTCAATTCTTTCGTCAATCTTCTGTTGAACAAATTTTTCAAATTCTTCTGGATTGTTAAATCCTTGAGCTATGGTTGTATTTTCTGTAATTTCTGCTCTCACTTGGTAGATAACCCCCTGCTTTAGAATTGTATCCATATTCGAACCGACAAGTGAAATTGTAAGTAATAATGTAATCATTAAAACTCCGAACATGGTCAATCCCCTTGTGACCAGATATCGTTTCAAACCCATACTCAAATTATCATTATTTACTTTATAATAGATCTGAGATTTTTGGTACATTTGCCAAATAACTTAAAAACCCAATTTTGTCGTCTAACACATGCAAGAATTTGCAAATCCGCCTTCATTGAGAAATGCGATATTTGACCTACTTTCTTCTGTAAAACTTGCCACTGATGAAAATGTAAAATTATTAGATTACACAATTCAGTTATTCAAAAACAACGGATTGTTCAGCGATTATTATGGATATCATAACGTTGATCATGAACTTGAAGTAACTTACGTCACTTTACTTTCTGGAATACATTCTCTTGAAGAAAACTATCTCTCTAAATCTGATCTAAACTATCTATTTGCATCTGCACTGTTACATGATTTTGATCCTGACAAATCAATGGACAAACCTCATGAAAAAAATGTCATACGTTTCATCTCAAAAGATCAAAACATCCAAAAACTTCTTGCTAATGCTAATCTTGATCAAAATCTAATTTGTGCTATAATCTCTAGAACTGTCTATCCATGGATTGGAGATATAGTTACTAACACTGAAAAATTAATTCAAGATTATTTCTCAAAATCTGAAATAAAAGACAATAAAGAAAGACAAAAACACTTTAGAGATTTAGGACATTTCCTATCAATTTCTGACCGAATTGGTGGCTATTCTCTTGGTGATTTCCAAAAAGCAATGGAGATGGCAAAAATGAATGCACATTCGTCAAGTTGGCATCCTGCTTTCATTGTACGACGTTCAGTTGTATTCTTTGAAGATATGCTAAACAATGAACCTGACATGTGCCAACGAGTCTTAAACGGACTTCCAAAGCATATGAGAAAAAATTTCTTAGATAACATTGTTGGTTTTATGAAACTCCGTCAAGAAGAAATTCAAATCTATAATCAATTTGTTTATGACGGTCTACCATTAGTTCCTTGTATACAGAAAAGTACACTATCAGATGATATTTTGGATGAACTTTTAGCAATTTATCGAGAATTACCAAAACCATTACAATTTACTCGTGATGATTTTATTGAGTCCATAAGTGATCCTGAAACAATTCTCAACATGCTTCGAATTGGAGATTCAAATGGTAGAATTATTGGATTTGCTAAAGGTGGACCATTAGAAAAATACAATTTTGATTTAGATTTTGAAGACCGAAATCGTGGTAAAAATAATACTGTCTTTCTTGAACCGGTCGCAATTAAAAATGGATATTGGGGTTTTCATGGAGGAAGAGAACTAAGACAATTATTCATGATGCAGGTGCAATCAAAAGGTTACAAGTTTATGACCAGTTTTGCAATGCGTGATGTAATAGACGAAAGAAAAGAAAATGACAAGAACGTTGTTTTTGTTAAAAAATTCGACCCTGAACGATGGGATTATTTCAGAGTAACCTTATAGATATTTGTGAACGAACTAGAAACTTTAACTCAAAACGGTATCAAAAATCTTCAAGATGGAAATTTTGAAGATGCGCTAAGCTTTTTTGAACAGGCATTACTTCTAAAGCCTGATGATCCTGATTTGTGGAATAACAAAGGCGTTGCATTAAGAAGCTTAGGAAGATACGATGAGGCATCTGACTGTTATAACAAGTCTCTTGAGTTGGATCCTAGGGATCGTGCTTCTTCTTAAATCTGGTTTTGTTTTTTCTTACCGTAGATTATCATAAAAAATCCGATACCAATTACTACCAGTGATAGTTTTTCTGCAGTTATATCTGAAGATGTAAAATATCTCGCAACAAATTCGGGTCCCCAAATTATTAAATTTTGTAATGGGATTATTGCACCGCTAATGAAAAACAATATACCAAATGCCCCAAAGACATTTTTCGGAAAAAAAGAAGAAGATTTTTCAGTCATTCCACACTAGTATCCGCCTTTTACAAACTCATATTCTTTTTTGTTAAAATCGAACTGTGTCACTAGTATTTCGCCCATTGCATCAACTGCTGTTTGAATTACATCTGGTTGTGTTGAGAAGAATCCTCTGAATTTCCCAATTCCGTACTCTTCTGCGATTAGACCAATTGGTCCATCTGGACCCTTTGTCACAACTGCCCATACTGTTGCAAGTGGTGTTCCTACACAACTAATTACCACGCAACTATCTGGCATCTCTTGAGCCAAGTGCGGATTATTGAAATTTCCAATAACCCATGTTCTTGGAAGTTTTTTCATGAGTTTCAAGTATCTGTCCTTGACGAACTCGTATCTTTTGTCTGTTTCAAATGATGCAAGTAATGGGGATGTGTGTTTTGATGCATAGTTTTCAATCATTATGCTTAGTGCAAAAAGATCTGAACGGTCTGCCTTGAAGTTTAGATATCCGCCGTCTTGAAAGTCCTGGAAATTCCAATTGACAAAAATTTCGTCACCTTGTTCTGCAATTTCCTTTTTCTCTGGATGCTTTTCAAAGACTGTATCAATCAAACTGTCGTTTGTTAAACCCATGTTTTTGATAAGCAAATAGAATATTTAACCTAGTGGAAACTAGAGAATATAGTGGTAATTATTTCTTTTTTATGATTCGAGGAATCTGTTCTAAGGCATGTGCATCGGTGATTAGTTTTCCATCAAATTTGAAATTTGTCTTTTCTGAAAATGCAAGGCCCCCGATAAAGATTGGAAGTTTCTTGTACGTATCATGGATTTTTTTAACCATTCTTTGACCTGATCTAACATTATCCTCCAATGTTATTGATACGATTAATGCATCTGGTTTGGCAGTTTTTATGAATTCGATTAATGATTCGGCAGGTGTTGATGGAGATAAATTAAATGTTGTAAATCCTTTTGAGACTAAAAATGAATCAAGCACATTGCAACCTAAATTATGATCTTCTCCAACAGGAGTAGTTAACACAATTTTGCCTTTATCTTTTTTAGATTTTCTGTTTTCATCTGAAATTACTTTGACCAGGCTGTGTGCAATATTGCTTGCAACATGTTCTGTGGCAATGGATAGCTTACCTTCTGACCACAAATATCCAATTTCTGCCATGACTGGTGTCATGATTCTTTCATAGAATTGATCAAGTGTATTATTTGAAACAAACGCCGTGTAAATCTCCATTGTATCTTTCAGACTGCCTTCTGTCAATGATGAGAATAGTTTGGTTCTAAGTTGCTCAATCAGTTTTTCACGTTTTTCTCTATCTTTTGGTGTATTTTGTAGTAGAAATGAGTTAATTTTGGCATCCTCTCTAAATTCTTCTGGAATGTCGTCTCTTGTTACTGATGTTGATTCTCCTAAATATTTGATAGTCTCTTGTCTAGATGTTTTTCTTTCTTTATCCCATGTACTTTTTACTAAATACAGGTAATCTACTCCTTTTACCTTCTTTTTTCTAAGATATACCACATTTGCTAATTTACATAGTGACTAATAAGCATATCTAGTGCTAACTACTTGATTTCACGCCTAAAATCCCACGGAATCATCAAAATCTAAAAATTTTTCATTTTTGGCACTATGATGAAACTTAAAAGGCGCTTTTTTTAGCATTTGTACTAGTTGGCTCGAGAAAAAAGAACAAGAATTCAATTGTATTTTGATATTATTTCTGCAATAATGGAAGATGAAGGTATCTCTCCAACAAGAATTCAATTCAAATGTAATACTTCTTATGATAAATTAATGAAATATTTGGAAGAAATGGAAAAACGTGAAATCATTGAAAAAAATAATTCTATCGAAGTCACCGATAAAGGTAAAAAATTTCATACAGATTATTCAAAAATTAACGATCTAATATCTGAAATTAGCAAAACGATTACGGAAGAGTAAATAATTCTGTACCTTTCTCTTTTGTTTGAAATATTATTGCTTTGTGAGATTCTAACAATTGATTCAAAAATCTATCTCTTAGTTTTTCATCAATTTGTTTAACTTCAAATGAACACACAAAGTTTCCGTTAATTTTTTCAAAACCATCATCTACACATTGCTCGATTTCTGCCATTCGGTCAGTTTTTTCTTCAGTATTGAAGTCAAAGTAATGTGTTGAAATAACTCTGATTTTGGATTCTTCGGGTAATCCTTTCACTTTGTCTAAAATCATGTCTGAATAATCCTCGAATTTCTCTGGGATTTCTACTATGTGTAGTAATTCATTATTTGCTGCATCCTCGACTCCATGTGCTACCATCTCTTCTAGGATTTTTTGAGGTTTTTGTGTAGTGTAGAAGCAGTGTTCTCCTTTCTCTAGCCCTTTTTTTATAAATCCATATTCGGTTTTTTTAGTCTCATCATTTCCATCGTGGAAAAGCACCACATGTGTACGTTCTAACGTCTCGAGAAAATCCTCCGATTGTGTGCTCATCATGATTGGTCATTTCTGGAGTATATATGAGTCCACTCACCTAGGTGAGTTTCTTGGTTCCTACTGGTTATATGTAAAATTTGAGTTATCAATTCAGGTAACAAATATGTTAAAAGATCCAAAAGTCAATTGCGTCTTCTGCAACAAATCCTTGTATGACCACTCTAATTTCGAAAGTAGAGAGTGTCTTTCAAAGCATCTCTTGGTACAAAAAATCCTTCAAAGTGCCATAGGTGAAGATGGTGAAAACCTTCACTTTTCTTGATTTTATTTTTTAAAAAAGAAAATTTTGAATTATGAGTAATCGGTGCTATAAACTGGTCTTGATCCTGTTGGCACTTCGGCTCCTGCAGATTCCTTGACCAGTTGTCCTCTTGCTTGATAAATTCGAACTTTGTGGAATACGTTATGTGATGAGAATATGGCTAGCCCTGCAATAGCTGCCCCGATAAAGTTTCGTATTGTTACATCTATGCTAGGTTCTGAAGCAACAATCGATGTGTCAAACACAACGTAGAAGTTGTCAAACAGCCAAAATGCTAACGTTATCCATGATAATATTCCTCCAATAAGATATCCCAGTCTGGCCTTTTGTCTTACAAATGCTATTGCAAAAAGAATTGCTGCATACCACATGATTGATCCTAGTATCCATAGAGGCTCCCAAACGTCGGTTCTATCATCCATCCAATAATATGTTGAACCAATCAGTGCCATTGCGCAAAGCGAAACAAGAAGAATTTTTTGATTTACCTTATACGAGGTCTTTTCTTCTGGTTCTTTTGAAATTGGTTTGAAAGCTTTGGCCTCTGCCTTTGCTTCTGCAATGGCTTCGGTCATGTGTTTGAGTTTAATTGGAACATACTCTTCAATCGAATTATCCTTTACGTAGGAATCATGTACTAAACTATCTACTAACGGTCTAGCTAATGATGCTTTTACCGGGGTAACTAAATCAATCCAATATGAGGATAATCTTGGTGTCAAAAATGGAATTTGTATGATATTCAAATTTCTATTAATTATTGAAGAATACAATCGCATTAACTGCTCATATGTCATTCTATCTGGTCCTCCAATTTCAAATATTTTTCCTGTTGTGGAAGGATTTTTCATAACTCCTACTAGATAGTCTACAACATTTTCAACTGCAATTGGTTGTGTTGTTGACTTTACCCATCTTGGGCAAACCATTAATGGCAATCTTTCAACAAGGTATCTTAGCATTGCATATGAACCTCCTTCTGCACCTACAATCACTGATGCTCTAAGCTCTGTAACTGGTATGTTTCCTGATGCTAAAATTTTACCAACTTCGTGCCTACTTTGCATGTGTGTTGATAACTCCAAACTTTCATTGACTAATCCTCCAAGATAGATAATTCTCTTAACTCCTGCATTTTTAGCAGCTTTTAGAAAATTCTGAGCTTGAACTTTTTCTCTATCTGCAAATTTGGCCCATTCCTTTTTTGAACCCTCCATTGAATGTAGAAGGTAAAATGCAGTTTCTATTCCTCTAAATGAATCGGATAATGTATCAAATTCTAATGCATCAGCTGCCACAAATTTCACATTCTCAGAATTTTGATGCTTAGTTCTTGACATTGCGGTGATCTTGTATCCTGTTTTTGATAATCTTTCTACCAACTTTTTTCCTATAAATCCGGTAGCCCCTGTTACTAGAATGGAATAGTCGTTTTTAGTGGTATTTTCTTTCAATGCTGCCATTTTCTCTAAATTACTTGAATTTGCTTGATGGCTCATTTTCACTCTTTGTCCAATTTACGAAGTTCTTTAAGATCTACAATTTCGATATCTTTGCTCAAAGTAACTAGTGATGATAATTTCGGTTTTGCATTTTTGCCCATTTTTAGAACTAGCTTATCTTTGTGTAATATCTCAAGCGTCACATTCTCACTTTTTAGGACTTTGCCTATGTGTTTTGCTTCAGTTAGCTGTTTTAGTAGGCTCATTTTTCCAGGAATTTTTGTAGGGAGTCGCTTAATGTTTACTCTTCTTATGTCCCCTTTTGAGGTAAATTCTATGGCTGTGCCGTCTCCATCACTGATGGTTAAATCTCCGCTTCGGAGGTAAAGTAAAAAATTGGCAGGAAGGTTGTTTTTCATTTTCATATCCATTCCTGATTAGGTTTTTGTTGTGATAGTCAAGCCACCTGTTAGTACAACTGTTCCTGTTGAAACTTTCTTGCCATTGCGGTCGACCATTCCACTAAGTTCTAATTTGTCGAACTTGTATGAAATGGCTGCATGCTTTGCAGTTAGTTTATCAAAAACTTCTGCCAGGAGACTTGCCCATTCTTGTTCTTCTGTCATACTGAACCTATTTACGTTATAGTATAAAACGCTAGTGACCAAAGGTGAGTCTAGTGCCTAAATATTATCACCATGTCATCTATAGTGGTAAATATTGGCACTAGACTTACTCTAGTGCATAATCCATAAATATTATAATTGGGAAAAACTGTTTAATGAGCACAACACAAACACTTCCAACAAAGATCGCATTGATAAAAGGTGGAATCGGGGCAGGCCTCATGGGCGGATTTGCACTCTTTTCATCATTCTTTGCAATTGATCAAATGTTGGATATACCGGCAGGAACATTCTACAAAACTATCGGTGTTACAATGGGTGTGGATGAAACTTCAGCAATCGCAGTGGGCTTTATGGCTCACATGGGCGTTGCAGCATTGATAGGAGCCATGTACTTTTTGGCTTCAAACATTTGGAGGTTCTTCAGATTGGTAACTGTTCCAAAAGCACTAATTACTGGTGTTTGGACAGGGCTAATTGTTTTCACATTAGCATTCTTACCAATTCACATGTTTGTAATGACTCCATTGATGGAGGTAGAATTGATTATCACCGATGTATCCAAATTTGACTTGGAACAACAAAAAGCACTAGCAACCTTGTTGTATGAAAGCGACAAAATTTACATCAATGCTTTGATTCTCCATGTAATCTATGGTGGAATCACTGGATTCATTGGAGGTTGCATAATGCATGAAGACTACAAAGGAGTGAAAAGAATTGGCAAAATCTGGTAACAACAACGAAAGAGGCCAAAAACTTGAAGGTATGTACA
>CACDFH010000017.1 GCA_902552015.1 uncultured marine group I thaumarchaeote
GGTGTAAGCACTCTCTCTGGTAATCGCGAGGATGCTACACTTAGGTTAGAAATTGATAATGAAAAAGACCCAGATTATTGTTCGATGGGAGAGGTAATGAAATTTTTCAAAACAAACTCAGAAATTAGGAAAAAATTAGTATCAATTTCAACATCGTTTTCAACCCTATCAGACTTGACTCCAACTGATATTGGAATTCCATATCATAGTACTGATGTTCCTATGATCGATATATCTGGGTTTGATAAGAAGTAGGTTTTTTCAGAATTCAGTCGTATTTGCCACTGCCTAGTCTTTTCTTCACTCTTTGTGGTTTTGAGTGAGCTCTAATCATATGCCTCATAGTTCTTTCAGGCTCGGAAAATTTCATACCACATATTTTACACTCTAGGCTTGTCGAGTCATTAGATTTTCTATTAAACAGACCCATTAATGGGAGGTTGGAATTGAAGTGTATTTAGTTTGTGGTTAAAGAATGTCTTGGAGAAGCATCTCATCTTTGAATGTGGTTTTTACCATATCTGGTGAGACTGTAATTCTGAATTTTTTTGTGTTTCCATGTGTGCCTTGATGGACGATTCTACCAGCGATGATTCCTGACATTTCTATCTCACTGAGCATTTGAGTAACTCTTCTTTGGGTGAGCTCTTTTTGGCGGATGTCTTTACAGAGGTTTTTGTAGGTGGAATATACCTCGCCTGTGGAAATCTCTGAAGATTTCATAATTGCTAAGATTAGTAATTTTTCATGTAGTGGATATGAACGAAGTGCTACTACCTCTTTGTTTTCTTCAATTTTTTCGGCTGCCATTCGTATATGCTCTTCTGAGACAGTTGGTTCTTGGTTTCTTTCGGCAATTTCTGCTGCAACTCGTAGGAGGTCTAGTGCACGTCTGGCGTCTCCAGATTCTCTTCCAGCCATAGCAGAACAAAGGTTCAAGGCCGCATCTGAGACTATGCCTTCTTCAAAGGCCACCTCAATTCTGGCATCCAAAATCTCTTTGATTTGTGGTAGGTTGTAGTTTGTGAAAATTACTTCTTCTTCACTCAAAGTACTGATAACTCGAGGGTCAAGTCTTTCTTTGAAGGTGAGGTCATTTGATACACCAATTAATGTAAGTGAGCCTGTGCTCAATCGCTCATTTGCTCGTGTAATTTGGTATAGTACGTCTTTGCCTGTTTTTTGGATTAATTCGGCCAAGTAGTCAATTTCATCAATAACAAATACTGCGTTAATCTCGTTTTTATCCAAAACATAGATAATTCTGTTGAAGACTTCGCTGATGGATAGTCCTGTGCTTGGAAGCCACATCTTCTCGTCGTTGGTCTTCTGGCTACCCAATCCTAATTGTCTACCAAACGAGACTAAAAGTCCGTATAATGTGGTCTCTTGTTTTGCGTTTGTATATGCTAGTTTGATTGGGAATGATCCCTCTTCAACCCTTTTTTGAATTTTTGAGAGTACTTTTTTGATTACCAGCGTCTTGCCTGTTCCAGGCTTGCCATACACCAGTAGGTTTGATGGTCTTGATTCCATTAAAATTGGTAATAGTGATTGCGTGATTTTCTCCTGCTCAGGGTCCCTGTGGAGGATTTGATTAGGCATGAATGTGAAGTGAAGTACGTCCCTGTTCTTGATGAGAGTTTTGCCGTTTTGGGCTGCATCTAAAAGACGGTCAATTGGATCGATAGTGGTAGTACTCATGTTGAGATCATTTACTATTTCAAAACAACAGTTCAACTGATCTTTTTGAAAAACTTCACAAGACTGATCGTTCTTGTTGACTCTTCTCAGATCGCCTGGATCGCCCCAGACACCTTCATTTCTAATGATAAATGAGATTGTGATTAATTAAAATAAAATTACCATAGATATGAATTCTCATTTTAAAAAAATTAGAAAAGGTAACACTGGAAAGATAGGTGTGTGGGATATCAAAAAAATAAATGAAATTTGTGAGGAACTAAGGAAGAAACAACTACACCAGAACCAGTTAACAACTGTTAAGGACGTGTTAAGGAAGGTGAAAACAAGGCCATTTTACCCCCTAATTTCCAGTCTAGGCGTGAAGATGGTTGTTAACATTGTTAATATCACAAAATCACCCCTTTATTTCCACTCTAGGCACGAAATATCCTCAAAAACGAGGGCTCGGAACACCTGTTTTGTTAATAACAAAAAAACACTCAGGCGTGGGCTAGGCAGTCAATGTTAACAAACCTGTTAGTTAACAATTCTCAGAAGATCAGTTGATGAGTTAAGGTTGGATCCTTATTGATCTGAATGGCAGGAAAAAGAATTAGAATAGATCTAGAGGACAAGGATGGGGCCAAATACAAGTTCAACTTGGAAGGCAATATCAATCGTGATAAAGTCCTCAAAATTTTCGATTTACTAGACTTGATGAATATTGAAGAAACTGCAGACAATCCTGGAGTAGAGTCAGTTGGAGGTAAGATATGGCACATTGTAGACAAGTATTATCCAACAGGCAAGTTCACCTCTTCGGACATACTTGAGAAATATGAGGATGAATTCAATGAACCAATCAAACTTAGCGTGATTTCAACATACTTAGCTAGATTTACCTCCAAAAACAAGGTAGAAAGGGCCAAAAAAGGCAGGGAATGGGCTTACAACACTCTAAAACTCACAAACACTGCCCCAAAACTCTCAGAAAACTAAGAAATACGCACTTTTCTGACCACTAAATGGTCTCCTTCCAGGCCTATTTTGAGATAATCCCCCTTCTGCATCTCCAAATATCGCCTAAACTGCTTGGG
The DNA here is from genome assembly GCA_902552015.1 of uncultured marine group I thaumarchaeote. Lineage (GTDB taxonomy): Archaea > Thermoproteota > Nitrososphaeria > Nitrososphaerales > Nitrosopumilaceae > Nitrosopelagicus. The sequence continues at coordinate 2,784 of CACDFH010000017.1, forward strand.
TATCGAGATGGTTCCTCCTGATGTAATCTTCACTAACTCCTCAGGAACTTCACTCATATCATAATATATGATAAACTAGTATTAATTAATTATGTTTATTATTATATCATAAATTATAATGAAAAACATGACTAAAATCAACAAAAAACCATCATTTCAAACACAATTTAACTAAGTCAAAAAAACCTGTAAAATATCAAATCAGTCCTACTATTAGACCACTAAGAGGTCTGTGGGGCTATAGTTTGTGGTGTTTCACCTGATCCAGACAACCTGGAAAGGCCAGTTTGAGTGATTGAGTAGCTGTATGGCTTTGCATTGGTGTTTCTCTCTACCAAACCATCATCTGACATTTTCTTCATTGTCCTCGAAATATGCTCTCTACTCTTACCTAATGTGATTTGAATATCACGTGATGTGCGTGACCTGTCTGTGATTAGTCTCAGCACAGCCTCAACAATATCACCACTACTCATGTTAGGTGTTCTTTCCACTCTGACCGGAGCTGGGACCTGTTCAGGCACGATTTGTACCTGTTTCTCTACAACTTGTACCGGTTTTTCCTCATTTTTTACAACATTTTGTGGTGTTTCTTGAGAAAAGCTGAGGTTTTCTAAGTCAATTGCGTCTAATTTGATTTTAAGATCAATTAACTGTCTTTCATAGAACTCTAAACGCTCTGAATCTTGCTTTGTTTGGTCATTAGAGGCTGAAATTGCCTTTAATTTAGAATACACAAACAATGTGAATAATCCTCCTATGAAGGCCAATACAAGCCCAAATATCACGTCTAGGTCAGGAATTTCAACTAACATGACATATCATGAGGAATTTGTGATTTATCGTGATTGGACAACATTATTTCACACTTAGACTAATCAAAGTTTCATCACACTATTGCAGCACAATCATACATTCTAGGCACAAATCACATAGCCGTAGTCTGCTTTACAACACGCTCTATCACACCAATGATTTCTTGTTCCTTCTCAGGGAAAATATCACCATCTTTTATCACACTCATTCGTTCGGAGAGTTGTGATATTACATCAATATCATCAGGCAAAACCACGCCTAATATGCCTAGAACTATGAATGAATAATACAAGCCTGAAAGCTTGTCCCTGGACTGAGAAACCTGCCTGTAATAGGCACCTTTAGTCATAGTAAATTCGACATCAGAAAGGTTCTTTGATTTTAAAATAATTTCAATTTGTCTCTCTGTAAATAGTGATTTTTTGATGATTTCTCTCAAAATATTAGAAAAATTAGATTTAGTAGGGTCACTCAAAGCTATACAAATCTGTATACCAGTACTTGAATAAAACTTAAAGGGTCTTCCTTGAAGGGGGATCATGACCGGAAAAGTAGAAGAAACACTCCTTTCTGAGCGTAAAAAATCACCATTATTGTTCGTACTAATCGATTCAGAGGTATCTCAGATAGATTCTGCTGTAAAACTAGCCAAAGATGTAGAACAGATAGGCGCAGCATCAATATTGGTAGGCGGCTCGTCTGCAACTGACCAGATGGAGATGGCTGAGGTCGTTAAGAACCTCAAAAGTGCAGTAAACATTCCAATTATTCTATTTCCAGGCAACATTACTGGGGTTGTTCCTCAGGCAGATGCCATATTGTTCAGTTCTCTTATGAACTCTGAAAACCCATATTACATTACACAGGCACAAGCACTTGGTGCTCCAAACGTACTCAAATTTGGCCTTGAACCTCTCCCAACATCCTATTTGGTAATTGGAGAAGGCACATCTGCCTGGTTTGTAGGCAATGTTAGAGGAATTCCATTTGATAAGCCGAAAATCGCAGCTGCATACTCTCTAGCAGCCCAATTCTTCGGTATGAGATTTGTCTATCTAGAGGCAGGCTCGGGTGCAAAAACCAACGTAACTCCTGAGATGGTTGCAACTGTGAGAAAGGTCTTCCAAGGATTTCTGATTGTTGGTGGAGGCATTCGTGATGCTCAAACAGCAAAATCACTGACCGATGCCGGCGCTGATGCTTTGGTAATTGGAACTCTCCTTGAGGATAGTAATAACTTGGAAAAACTAACCGAAATAGCCAAAGCCATCAAAAACTAACCTTCTACATGTCTACAACTGCAAATTATGTTAAAGAGATCAACATTCCTCAAAATTATTCGGAATATTATGAAGAACTTTCTAACCAGGTTTACAAGGAATTTGAGACCGCAGCAGATGCAAAATCAACGCTTTTAGACTCTTCTGGAATAATAGAGCCGAAAATCGCATTTGATTTGGCGGAACGAGTAGCTAAAATGCATGATATTGATATTGCCACACCTCTTCGTGAATTATTAGATAAGACTGGCAAGGAAAATGCTGCCCTTATCATGTCTAAGGAGATTGCCCTAGGAAAGTACCAGTCATCAGATGCAAGTTTAGAAGATAGATTAGATCATGCTGTCCGTGTCGGCTTAGCTATCGTAACAGAAGGTGTCACAATTGCACCGTTACAAGGAATTAGTGAGATTAAAATCAAAAATAACAAAGACGGTTCAGAATATCTTTCAGTATCAATTGCAGGACCAATGAGGTCTGCAGGGGGAACAGAATCAGCCGTCACAATGTTAATAGCTGATCATGTGAGACGCGCAGTTGGACTCGAAAAATATCAAGCCGACTGTTTTGATGATGAGACCGGAAGATTTGTCGAAGAGTTAAGAATCTATGAAAGTGAAGCAAAACAAAGTTTTCAATTCCATGTATCTGATGATGACATCAAAACTGTAATTGCAAATTTACCTGTTGAACTTGAAGGTGAAGGCACGGATCCTGATGAAGTAGTTAATCATCGTAACATGACGCGAATCAAAACTGACCGAGTTAGAGGCGGCGCATTACGTGTACTAAACGACGGATTAATTGGAAGATCAAAAAAACTCCTAAAACGAATCGAGAAATACAATCTGGAAGGATGGGAATGGTTGCACAATATTCAAGGTGCTGTTCAAAAGGGTGAATCTGGCGATGACGCATCTGAAAAACGCATGAAGGAAGTCATTACTGGTAGGTCTGTTTTATCCATGCCAAATAAGATTGGAGGATTTCGACTTAGATATGGACGTGCATGTAATACTGGTTTTGCAAGTGTAGGATTACATCCTGTCATAGCTGAAATTTTAGATCACACAATCACCGTGGGTACACAAATCAAACTTGACAAGCCAAGTAAAGGCGCAACTGTTGCATTTGTTGATTCTCTTGAAACGCCTATTGTTAGATTGAAGGGAGGCGAGGTAGTAAAAATTCAAAGCACAGAACACGGCATCCAGATAAAAAACGATATTGAAAAAATTCTCCATCTAGGTGACATCCTAATCACATTTGGTGACTTTCTAGAAAACAACGCAGAACTAATTCCAACTCCTATGGTAGAAGAAGTCTGGAATGAATATCTCAAGGCTAAACTCCCTGAAAACGACTCTCGACTCGAATTTTTAACAAAGACTCCAACATTTGTTGAGGCCATTTTACTCTCAAAAGAACTGAAAATTCCTTTACATCCAAAATTTCTGTATTATTGGAATTTTATCACAACTGAAGATCTGAAGCAAATCACAAATCCAGTATTGAAATCAGAAAATGAAATTCATTATGAAATATCAAAAAAACAAATTTTTGAAAGCCTGGGCATTCCGCACAAAGTTGCAGATGACAAAATAATCATTTCTGGAATAGATGTTCAAATTTTAGACCATCTAATTTTTGGGAACTCCTTGGATTTTGATAGTTCTGAATCTATCCTGGAATTATTATCCCAAAGCACAGGAATTGAAATCAGAAATAAATTTTCAAAATCAATTGGTGTTAGAATTGGCAGACCTGAAAAAGCTGCACCTCGTTTAATGAAACCTCCAGTCCATGTTTTATTTCCAGTTGCTGAAAAAGGAGGAATTACCCGTGACATTCTAAAGGCATCAGTAAAATCTGAATCCTTTTTCTCAAATTTGAATAATCGTCGATGCGATAATTGTAATATTCCTTCAATTGGAATAGTTTGTTCAAAATGTGGTAACAAAACTACAAAATTTTACATTTGTAGAATCTGCAAAGATGAATTAGAAACATCACACTGTGAAAAATGTAAGCGTGACGCAAATGGATTTTCATACAAACAGTTTCCATTAAAACAAAGTTTGATGTCAGCACAAGAAAAACTTGGGATACGTGCAAAACAACCATTCAAAGGTGTTGAACAGCTAATCAATCAAGAAAGAATTCCTGAACCGCTAGAAAAAGGACTGATTAGACAAAACTTTGGACTTTCTGTGTTCAAGGATGGCACTGTTAGATTTGATGCAACAAACTCTCCTTTAACACACTTCAAACTTTCTTGGATTGGAACTACGGTTGAACAAATCAAAAAACTTGGATATGAGAAAGACGTAGATGGAAATCCAATTACAAATGATGAACAACTAATCGAATTGAAAATGCAAGATGTAATCATTCCTTTAGAGAGTGCAGAATATCTTGTCAATGTATCAAAGTACATTGATTTTGAACTCCAGAAATTTTTTGGCAAACAATCATTTTACAATCTAAAAAATACACAGGATTTGTTAGGCCATTTGGTAATTGGTCTTGCACCACATACTTCTGTTGGAATTACAGGAAGGCTAATTGGATATACAAAAACTCATGTCTGTTTTGCTAGTCCTATTTGGCATTCAGCAAAAAGACGAGATGCAGATGGCGATGCAGACTCTGTCATGTTATTACTTGATGCGTTACTGAACTTTTCAAGACAGTTCCTATCTGATAAAATTGGTGGGCTAATGGATGCACCATTGCTAATTCAACCAATTGTCTTACCTCACGAGGCACAAACACAGGCACACAACTTTGAGGTTGCAAAGGAGTTTCCACTCGCATTTTACGAATCAACTTACAATCATGAGAAATCAGGTGACATTAGAAATATTGAAACTTTGGCCATGCGAAAAGACACTGGTGATGAAAATATCTTTCATGATTACTTCTTTACACATGGAACTACAACTCTAACCTCATCAAAATCACGTAGTGCATATTCAACACTTGAATCAATGGTTGACAAACTTGATTTGCAAATTAAAAACGCAGATATCATTAATGCTGTTGAAACAAAAGAAATTGTTTCATATCTAATACAGACACATCTCATACCTGACATAATGGGAAACATCCGCGCATATGCAAGACAAAAATTTCGTTGCACAGCATGTGGTGCAAAGTACAGACGAATGCCGTTACTTCAAAAATGTACATGTGGTCATAAATTATTACAAACAATTACTAGACCGTCAATTGAAAAATATCTTCCATTAGCAAAGAAATTAGTCACAAAATATGATGTTGACCCATATCTAAAAGGAAGAATCATGACGTTATCAGATGAAATCGAACTACTCTTTGGAAAAGGAGATGGTTCTCAACAATTGTTAACTGATTTTGTTAATTAGAAAATTTAATCTTCATCATCACTAAAAGGATATTCTTTATCGTATATGTCCGAAACAATTTCTGCTAGTGCTCTATTCAACCACTCAATTTTAGGAACATCGTCTTTGTCTGGCGACATATCCTCGCCAGTAATCTCAACTAAAATACAATCATTATCTTCATAATCAAGTGAAAAATTAAAGTTCCACTCATCATCCCTGCCCCACTCCCATTTTTCTAATTTTTCAAGAACTTCATCAGGCGAATAATCAATTTTTGAATAATCTAAACGAAAAGTTCCACTCGCTGTCCAATCATTCCAACCACTAGTATCAAATTCTATGTAGTCAACATGACACAGTTCTTTGTCACCTGCCTTGACACTCTGGAAACTTCCATCTTCCTGTTTGTATAATATCGCACAACCAGCACTTATCCCTTCGATATAAAGAGAACAACTATGAATTTCATATTTGTTTTCGGAACCAAGTATATCTTCCACACAACTTTCTAATTTCTCACGAATTTCTTCGCCACTCATTCTAGCCATAAATGCAGATGTGCTTTGTTATAGAAAAGAATGATCTTGATTTTATCGTAATTTTACGTATTCGTAGGCGCCAAGTTTGTTATCAAAGCAATATTGTGTTTTCTTGAAGTCAGTCTTGAATTCTTTAACTCGATTTGCAATTTCACCTGCGTCTTTCTTGTCAATTACAACTTGTTTAATCAACGATGCAATTTCTTTCATTTCAGATTCTTTCATACCGAGACGAGTAATCTCTGATGTTCCCAAACGAATTCCACCTGGATGCATGTAGTGACGATTTGCTTTAAGATCTCCTGGAATTAATTGACGGTTTACGATAATGTTTGCTTTTTCTAAATCAGCTTCGATAGTTCCACCATCGCCATAATCTAAAACATTAACAACTGTTTGGTGTGATTCGGTATAACCTCTTTTTTCACCTAATACTTTGAAACCAACATTGTTTAATTCTGAAGCTAATGCTTTTGCATTTTTGATTGTCTGTTCTGCATAATCTTTACCAAATTCTAAAGCTTCTGCAAATGCAACTGCCTTTGCACCCATATGATGAATGTGGTGACTACTTGTTAATCCTGGGAACATTGCTTTTTTGATTGGTTCTGCATGTTTTTCAAATCCTAAAACTAATCCGCCTTGTGGACCAAACAAAGTTTTGTGGGTACTCATAGTCATTGTATCTGTTCCTTCTCTAAGTGGGTCTTGGAATTTTCCACCAGCAATCAATCCTGCAACATGTGCTGCATCATAGTTGATGTGCATGTCATGTCCTTTTAGAAAGTCTGCTAACTCTTTAACTGGATGTGGAAATAAGAAGACAGAACCACCAAACATTGCAATTTTTGGTAATCGTCCTTGTGATTTCAAATCTTCAACCTTAGCTTTTGTCTTATCAACATCTAATGTCATTTCTTCAGGATCAAATGCAAAAAATTCAATGTCTAATCCGTGAACTAATCCTGCAGTTCCTGAATGTTCTTTCTTTCCATGTGAAATGTGACCACCTGCAGGAATTGATGATGCAATCATAACATCACCCGGATTTGAATAAGCAGAATAAATTGCCAAGTTTGCAACTACACCAGAAACACTTCTGACATCTGCAAATTCGGCTTTGAATAATTTTTGAGCCAATTCCATACATTGAATCTCAACCTCATCGATGTAGGTACATCCAGCGTAAACTCGTTCACCAGGCCATCCTTCGGCATATCTGTTACCAAAATCTGACATTACAGCCTCTCTAACGGCCGGACTAGGAATGTTCTCACTAGCAATTAGTGGAATTGAATTATCAAACCATTCGTGGTGTTTTTCAAGACTAGAAAATACCTTATCATACGATTCTTTGTTTGAATCACTCATGACTTTGAACTTGATTTTCCTAATTTAAGAACAGCGATCTTTCTTCTATTTTTTTAGAAAAAACAAGAAGCTAGCTATATATTTTGAAATCTGACGTTTTGATCTATGGCAGCACAAACTCCAAAAGGCAACATGCCAGTTGTAGTTCTCAAAGATGACGCAAGTCAGGTAAAGGGAAGAGAAGCTCAGAAAAACAATATTGCAGCTGCCAAAATTATTGCCGAAATTGTTCATACTAGTTTAGGTCCAAAAGGAATGGACAAAATGCTAGTTGATTCTCTAGGTGACGTAACAATTACAAATGATGGTGCAACAATTCTAAAAGAAATTGATGTTCAACATCCAGCAGCAAAAATGCTAGTTGAAATTTCAAAAACTACTGATAATGAAGTAGGTGATGGAACTACATCTGCAGTAGTATTAGCTGGTGCATTACTAGAACATGCTGAAGCACTTGTCTTGCAAGATGTACACCCAACAATTATTGTTGATGGATACAGAAAAGCAGGAAGAAAAGCAAAAGAATTCTTAGATCAAATTGCAGAAAATGTCTCTGCAACAGACAACGGAGTTTTATTAAAAATTGCAAAAACTTCCATGCAAACAAAACTGGTCAGAAAAGATTCTGAACAACTAGCAGACATGATTGTAAAAGCAGTAAAGGCTGTAGCAGAAAATAATGGTAACAAATACACCGTTGACATTGATGATATTAAAGTAGAAAAGAAAGCAGGTGGTTCAATTAAAGATTCTAAAATTATTCAAGGAATTGTTTTGGATAAAGAAATTGTTCATTCTGGAATGCCAAAGAAAATTACTGAAGGAAAAATTGCTCTCTTAAATGCAGCATTAGAAATTAACAAAACTGAAACTGATGCAAAAATTAACATTTCAAACCCACAACAAATGAAAGCATTCTTAGATGAAGAAAATAAAATGCTCAAAACAATGGTTGACAAAGTTATTGGTTCTGGTGCAAATGTAGTATTATGTCAAAAAGGAATTGATGACATGGCACAACATTATTTGTCAAAAGCAGGAATCTTAGCAGTTAGACGTGTAAAAGAAAGTGATTTATCAAAACTTGCAAAAGCAACAGGTGCAAGAATTGTAACTAATTTAGATGATCTATTTGAAAGAGACTTAGGTTCTGCAACTTCAATTCAAGAAAAGAAAGTTGAAGAAGACAAATGGGTTTTCGTTGAAGGTTGTAAACATCCAAAATCTGTAACACTTCTACTACGTGCAGGCTCACAAAGAGTTGTAGATGAAGTCGAGCGTTCAGTTCATGATTCACTAATGGTTGTAAGAGATGTAATGGAATTGCCATCTATAGTGGCAGGTGGTGGTGCACCAGAAACATTTGCAGCAACAAAAATTAGAAACTGGGCAAAATCACTTCAAGGACGTGAACAACTAGCTGCTGAAAAATTTGCAGAAGCTCTAGAAGCAATTCCTCTAGCATTGTCTGAAAACGCAGGAATGGATCCAATTGATACCCTAACTCACTTACGTGCAAAACAAATCAAAGGTGAGAAATGGACAGGAATTGATGTTATGAAAGGTAAAGTTGGAAATTTGAAATCAACTGATATTATTGAACCTCTAGCAGTAAAACACCAAATTGTTTCAGCTGCAACAGAGGCTGCATGCATGATCTTAAGAATTGATGATGTTATAGCCACCGCAAAATCCGCAGGACCTCCACCAGGAGCAGAAGGAGGAATGCCTGACATGGGTGGAATGGGTGGAATGGGTGGAATGGGTGGAATGCCACCTGGTATGGGAATGCCACCTGGTATGGGAATGTAAGTTAGTAAAAATTTTAATCAATACAATTCCAATCTAAATTATCATGGTAAAGCACAGACGATATTCTGACAAACCACAAGAGGATTCTATCCAAAAAGATGAAAAAGTAGAATCTCAAGAACTTTCCTCTGAGAAAACTCCTCTTGATTTAAAATCATTACTTCTATCTGGAACAAAATATGTCTACATTGTAACAGCAGTTGCTCTACTCTCCGGCATATTTACTCCTTTAACAATTGGTGCAGAAATTGAAAATGTAATTTTTGGAATGCTTTCTATTTTTCTAGGTCTTACTGGAGGTATAGTTATTTTCTTAGGAATAAAATATCAAAAATTCACCACAGTAATGGTTTGTGGTGGATTAGGAATGATGGTAGCATCTTTGTTTCTCATCTATGAAGTAATTCCTAAATCACTATTAGGGTAATTAATCAAACATCAAAGTAAAGATAAAACTCATGTGGGTGTGGTCTAATTGCAATCTCTCTGTGGTCTCTTCTTTCTAGTTCAATAATTTTATCCAAAACCTCATTTGAGAAAATTGGGTTTAGATATTTTCTATCACTCTCTAATTCATCCAAAGCTCTTCCGAGGTTTGCAGGTAAGGTGTCAATCCCATGTTTTTTTCTTTCTGATTTTGTCATTTTGTAAATATCTTCTTTGACTGGATCGCCCGGCTCTATTTTCTTTTTAATTCCATCTAATCCTGCAGCTAAGACAGCTGAAAACACAAGATAAGGATTTGATGCTGGATCTGGTACACGATATTCCATTCTTTTCATGAATGCATATTTCTCTCCCTTGAAATGTCCTGGAATTCTAATTGTTGCAGAACGATTACTAGAACTCCATGCAATGTATACAGGTGCCTCATAACCTGGAACCAATCTATGGTACGAGTTTGTTGTAGGATTTGTAATTGCTGTTAATCCTTTTGCATGTTCCATCACTCCGCCACAGAAATAGCGACCGATTTGACTTAACTCTAATTCTTCATCTTTATCATAAAATGTATTTTCATCTTTTTTCCATAAACTAACATTTGTGTGCATTCCAGAACCTGCATCCATTGATATTGGTTTTGGCATCATTGTTGCTACTTTACCAAATTGTTGTGCAACATTTCTTACAACATACTTGTATGATTGTGCTCCGTCTGCAGAATTTGTCATGTAATCATATTTGATATCAATTTCACATTGTCCTGCTGTTGCCACCTCGTGGTGATGGTTGTCACACAAAATTCCAAAATTATCATTCAAAACATCTACACATTCATTTCTAAATGGTGCAAGAGTATCAGAAGGAGTACTTGGGTAATATCCTTCTTGTAATCCCATAGGATATCCGGTTCCTTCCTGGCTCCATGGTGACTCAGAAGATTCAATTGAATACGATTGACCTTTGTATGGTGTCAAAACATCCCAGTGAACTTTATCAAATACAAAAAATTCTACTTCAGGGCCCCATGTGCTAAAATCAAATCCCTGTGTCGTTACATACTGTTCTCCTTTCTGGCAAATTCCTCGAGGGTCACTTTCTAGACGTCCTCTACCTCCACCCCAGTATACGTCACAAAGCAGTCTAGCTGTCTTTTTTTCTGTAACCCATGGAATTATTGCAAATGTACTTGGATCTGGTTTTAGTATTAAATCAGAGTCTGAAATATCGGTAAATCCAACAATTGATGAACCATCTAATTTTGGTAAACCATCTTCCATTTGTTGAGGGGTAAAAGTATCTGCTGAGATTGTTGTATGATGAAATCTACCTGTTAGACCAGTAAATTGAAGGTCTATGAACTTGATATTTTCATGTTTTATTCTTGAGAATACCTCATCAGAAGAATATTTTATTTGAGTGGCTTTGCCACCTATCACTTTATACGGCAATTTTCTAACTTCAAGCTAAAAGAATTAAACGTACCATTTAAGATTAACTTTGTATTAAAATGTCAACTGTTGAATCACTAGATCTAAAAAATCTCCATGTAATTGTCTTACAAGAATTTCAATCAGACGATATACAAGAGCTTGATACCGATTTTTTCAGAAATTTATCCGCCATTATTGGGAAATTAAAAAATGAAGAATATGATGGAATTGAAAA
>CACDFH010000018.1 GCA_902552015.1 uncultured marine group I thaumarchaeote
GATACATTTGTTATGTATGGTCAAAATATTTGTAAACCAATTTCTCCAATGTGTGAGGTTTGTAAAATTAGAAATGGTTGTGAATATTACAAAACTAATTCCGCTTCTTAGTAAAAAGTAAGAATGCAACTATACATCCAAGTGCACCAACTACATAAAATGGAAACATGTGCAATGGACCTTCTTTTGGATCACCTGAAAGTACTTCAAAATTTAGAAATCCTGCAACAGTAGCAGGTGGATCCTGTGAACCTTTCAAACCCCAAACAGAGTATGCGTTTATTGCAAATCCTTCTACATCTAGATTTGTAATTACAATTCTTTCTCCATTATTGATTGTTAGTCCTGCAGTATCAGCATATGCCAAGATAACTTTTCCATTTCCAGGCCAGCCTCTGTCAAGTTTGTCATGAACTACAACATAACCTTCTTCAGGAAGTTGAACTGCAATCCAAAACGGTCTATCAGGGATTGCGCCCATTCCTATTTCTATGAATTTATCTTCAATATTTGCATCATGTAATCGAACTACTGCAACTCCATCAGGATTACCATACAGAATTTTATTTTGTAAATTGACTTGCCACGTAGTTTCGTGAGTATCATCTAATGGAATTATTTCTGCATCTCGTGCAGGTACATTGAATTTATCCCAATTAATATCAAATTTTGCAACAGAAAGTGAGTCGTTTGGTGTTTCCCATTGTCCAAATGCTGGGAAGACCATCATAGAGGCAAAAAAGATTATCGTAATTTTGTATTTCATAAACTAAATTTTTCAGATCTTGATAAAAAGCTACTCAACAAATGGTTTGTCATAGTTAATGATTACTTCAGCAACCTCAGGTCTTAAGATGAATTTTGATGGAGATTCACCGTTGTTAATCATTTCACGCATTTTTGTTCCAGATATTTGTTCTCTGTGTTCTGGAGCACATGGACAAACATTTGGATTTGTAAATGTAAGACATTTGTTACAGTAAAAGAATGCTGGGAAAAAGATTGGTTCGATTTCAAGTTCAGGATAATCATCAAATATTTTGTGTGCGGCAAATGGATCATAAAATTTTCCAACGCCTGCATGGTCTCTACCTATGATTATGTGTGTGCATCCATAATTTTGACGCATGATAGCATGATGAATTGCTTCTCTAGGACCTGCATACTTCATTTCTGTATGTAATGTTGCTAGTTGACACTTGTTTTCAGGATAGTATTTTTCAATCATTACTTCATATGCTTTAACAATAATTTCATCTTTAAAATCACCAGGCTTTTTCTTTCCAATTAGTGGGTTAACAAATACACCATCACGTGTTGTTATTGCAGATTTTTGCAACATTTCGTGTGCAACATGTGGAGGATTTCTAGTTTGAAATGCAACAATTGTTTTCCATCCTGCTTTTTCAAATAACTCTCTTGTTTGTGTAGGAGTCATTCTATGTTTTCGAATTTCAGTCTCATTTTGTCTTTGGATATAATCAATTTTTCCACCAACAAGAAAATCTTTCATTGAGTTAGTTTTTACAACACCTGGATGTGATTCGTCATTTGTTCCATAAACTCCATTCATTGTAGCTTGTTTATCATAAGAGTAGACATCTTCTACATGTAATACAGCAATTCCTGTTCCATCAGGATTTTTGAGTAATACATCTCCAGCATCTTTCATTTTTTTGCCAGTTTCTTCATCAACATCTAAGACAGTTGGCATAGTCCATGCCATACCATTTGCAAGTCTACCTTTTGAAATAACAGATTCAAAATCTTGTTGATTTAGAAATCCTTCCAGTGGAGAGAAAATTCCATCGGCAATATTTTCTACATCATTTGCTAAATCTGCAGAAATATCAATAGACATCAATCCGGATGGATCAACATCTTTTACTCGATTTACTAATTTTCCACCGTGTGCATTAATCAATATGAATCGGTTTTGTATGATTAATTTAATTGTCGTGGTTCATATGAAGACCACATTCTTTGTTTGTGTCAGTTTCCCACCACCAACGACCTGCGCGTATGTCTTCACCGATCTTAATAGGTCTAGTACATGGCTCACAACCAATGCTAGGATAACCTTGATCAAGTAATTTGTTATATGGACAATTATTTGATTTTACATAATCCCATGTTTGGTCAAAGGTCCAGTTAACTAGTGGGTTAACCTTTACAATATTTCCATGCATTTCATCAATTTCAAGCATGCTAGCGCCAGAACGATTCTGATTTTGATCATTTCTTAGACCGGTAATCCAGCCATCAAGTGTTGCAAGCATTTTATTCATTGGATGAACTTTTCTAATAGCACAACAAAGTTTTCTGTTTTCAATACTGTCATAAAAACAGTTCAAGCCTTTTTCTTCTACCATTTTTTCAACTTCATTTTGATCAGGATACAATTTTTCAATTTTTGTATTGTAACGTTTTTCAACTTGTTCTATTGCATCAAAAGTTTCTTTAGGTAATCTTCCTGTTTCAAGTGTAAACAATCTGGAATCAGAATTAATTTTAAACATCATATCAATAATTGCTGCATCTTCTGCACCAAAACTTGATGCTTTTGCTAATTTTGGATGAAGGTTATCAAATGCCCATTTCAAACAATCCTCAGGTGTAGACAGAGTTTTGTTTACTTCATCCAGTTCTTGTTGAGTGAATTTTACCATAAACCTGATTATCTAATCAAGTATTATAATTATATCAAAATTAGCTCAAGTTAAGAGATATTGTAAAATATAAACTCCTTAAAAATACTAAATTAGATGACAGAAGATACGCTGGTAGTTGTATACCCATCATTATTTGCTGAAAATAAAATTAACCAATTAATAGAGAATATTAAAAAGATTTTAAAAATTAAAAAACTAAAATTTACAAATATTGTTAAAGATAATTTTCTAATCTGTATTCAAGCAGACGATCCAGTTTTTGTATCTAGTGCAATTGCATTGTTGTTTGGAATAAAAAAAATAGCAATTGCTAAAAAAATTAAGAGTGATTTTAAAACAATAGTATCAGAAGTTGGAGAAATTAGTTCTAATCTTCTTTTGAAAGGTGAAAAATTTTATGTTAAAGCAGATGGAAATCCAAAAGGATTTGTTATAAAAGATCTGGAATTAACAGCGACATCAACAATAATACAAAAAAATAAAAAAATTTCTGCAAAACCAGGTACAGAATCAAAACATGACAAACTGTTACAAATTTATGTTACAAAATCAAATGCATATGTTTGCATTTTTGTAGATGAAGGATTAGGTGGAACAGTAAACAATTCACAACTACAAAAATCAATTTGCTGTATAACAGACGAATTCTCAGCAGTAAATTGTCTTGAAACGATCAAACAGGGATTTGAGACAAAACTTTTGATTTGTTATGAAACACGTGAGGATGTAATTCATCTAGTGAAAATTGTAGATAAAATACTTCCTAGAATGTTGAAATCTGAAGTAGAGATAGAATTTCATAAAATATCAAAATTTGGAAAAAAATCAGACGATGTGTTATCAAAAAATTCTATAATTACCAATATTATGATAAAATCTGCAAAAGAAAAACGGATTTCTCATATTTCACTTGCTACTTCACCACTAATTTTCCCATCTACATATGTTGAAACATTACAAAAGAGAATTTTTAGTGCTGGAATAATTCCACATATTGCATTATCTGGAATTGATTCAGAGATAATCAAAAATGGAAAAGAAATTGGAATGGAAAAGTATATTCCAAAAATTGAAAAATTTCTGAAGATGAATTTGGAAAAACCCAAATCAAAATTAAAGAAAGATGAGAAAACTGTAAAGAAAATAATTAAAGTTAAACTAGGACCAAATAATGTTCATGAAATTTTAGATTCTTTAGATATTGAACACTGAGAATTTAAGCGGGAATTCTGAGTGAAAGATATGGCTAAAATCGGACAATTCATCTATCCATGGGGAAATGGACATTATTCTCGAATGATGAGATTAAATGAAAAATTAAAAGAATTAGGTGATAATGAATTTCATTATTTCAGTAAAGGTGACATCTATCAAAAATTATTAGATAAATTTCCTAATGAAAAACAAAATATTCATGAAGTTTTGATGCCTACACCAATTGATGGTAAGTTTGGTCCTAGTTTAAGAAAGTCTTTGTGGAATTTTCTATTACCTGTAGAAGGAAATGAGCCTCTAGTAACACAAATTTCAAGCTATCTCAAAGACGAAGGTAAACTTTACAACAAAATTGGATTTGATTTGGTGATAAATGATGGAGATATGGGCTCAAATGTGTTGGCCGAACGACGAAATATTACAAGTTTGTTTGTAACAAATCAATTTAAACCAAAATTATGGAAATCAAGATTATATTTCAAACCAGCATTAGAGTTTGTTGCAAAGCAAATTTCTAAAGCATCTAAAATTTTAGTTGCAGATTCAGAACCACCATATACAATGTGTGAGTATAATCTAAATTTTACAAAAGATATTCAAGAAAAAGTATCATATGTTGGGCATTTTACAAATCAGAAAAAAATTGAAAAGGGTGAAAAGAGTGATTTAGAAAAATTAGTTTCAGATTCTGTTTACGGTTATTGGATGAGAACTGGAAACAAATCAACTAATGATGGAACAGGTGAAAGATATGAAGAAGCATTCCATCAACCTGAAATGAAAAATGAGAAGAGAATTATTTCTCATGCAAAAAATGATGAAAGTATAGATCGAGTTTTGGATAAAGATGGTAACGAATATTCAATATCAGAAGCATATGATAAAAAAATAGACTGGATTCAAATTGACAAGGGATTTCTTTCTGAACAAGAGAAAGAAACAGTTTTGGATCTATGCAAATATGCAGTAGTGAATGGTTCCCATACAGTAATGGGCGAAATTTTAGGCGGCCATGCAAAACCAATAATCGGAATTCCGATTTATGACGAACATACAAATCAAATTGAGTGGATAAAAGAAAAGAAACTGGGATTATTTGCTCAAAATAGAGGGCAAATAGTAGAGGCGGTAAGGCAAACGTATGAAAATTACGAAGAATTTACAGATTCAGTTAAAGAATTTTCAAGAAATTTCAACGGTAATGGAGTAAACAATACAACAAAGATTGTGTCAGAAATTTTAGAAGACAAAAAATAATAGCTTCTTTTAGAAATTAATCAGCGTACTGGTGCGCGGTTTGTCGATGGGCGAACTGACCGCAAGGGATGAAGAGTTAATCCGCGCATCAGTCATTTTTTTGATCCCAAAAATGTGGCAACACTCTTATGTAAAAATACAAGGAAATCGATATTGGTAAACTGTCCTGAGTGTGTAAGTAGAGAAATAGCAAAAAGAAAGAAACAGCTAGAGGCAGATTTTAAGGCTGAAGAACAGGAAGAAGGTTATGAATTTAGAGCACCACCATACCGAGAAATGGAAGATGAAATTGATTTTGAAGGATTAGGTCTAATAATGAAATTAGATCCTGCAACAAAACACTTCATTTGTAAGAGATGTGGTCTTTATGCTACAAGAGAACAAGTTAGTGATATCAGATACAAATTATCTCGTAAAGAAAGCACAAAATCAGATAAACAGTATGATTATCTAGATTGGTGGCAAAAGAGCAAAAAAGACAAAGACGAATAAGTTTTGATGATAAATGGCTAAAAAAAAGGACGAAGTTCCAGAAGATGTCAATAAAGAGTTAGAGTCACCAAAATTCGGTAAGCCAAAATCAATGAAAATTTCAGGCTACATTTTAGATATCAATGAAGACGATAAGAAAGTTGATTTGCAATTATACGAATCAGTTCAAGGAACAACAATTCTAGAAGGACTAAAGCTTGGAAAAGATGTCAACTTGAATGATTTGATGAAAGGTGTTGTCTGTGAGTTCAAACTGAATGAACTAAAAGCAAAACTAAGCAAAAAAACAGTAGATTATCTTGCAGAACAAGGAATTAATCTAAAAGAAATTATTCAGTATGAAGTAACAGAAATTGTAGTTACAGACGAAAACATCTAAGAGTCTCTTTTATCAAGCTGTTTTCTAAATCTATTTCCAATAATAGGATTAATCAAAAATGGGAATGTTTGTTTGAACCATATTCCAATTCTTACAAAAGATGGAACAACAATTTCTAATCTAGATGAATCTGAGGCTTTGATTATTGCGTTTGCAACAGTATCAGCACTTAAGGAAATTCCGGTTGCGAATTTTGTGAAATTTTTGAAAGAAGGATGATCAAACAGGCTTGTTCTAACCATTATTGGGCTTACAACAGTTACCCCAACATTAGTTCCATGCAGTTCATGGTGTAAACCCTCAGAAAAACCCAGCATTGCGAATTTTGTTGCGCAGTATGATGCAATACCAGGTACCCCAAAGCTGCCACCAACGGATGCAACATTAACCATATGACCAGAGTTTTGCTTAAGAAAATGTGGAAGGAAATGTTTTGTACAGTTGATTGTGCCAAAATAGTTTGTTTTCATTTGTGATTCAATGTCTTCAATAGATAATTCCTCAACTTTTCCATAAATTACAAATCCAGCATTATTTACTAAAATATCTATTCTAGAAAATGTCTCAATTACTTTTTCAGACATTTGTTTTACTTGTTGTTTATCAGATACATCACAAACCTGAATCAGAGTTTTGATTGAATATTTTGAAAGTTTTTGCTCAACTTGTTCTAATTTCTCTTTTCTTCGGGCAACTAAGACCAGATTTGCGCCTCTTTTTGCAAATTGTTCAGCTGCTGCCTCACCAATTCCACTGGATGCTCCGGTAATTACAACAACTTTATTTTTAAAATTCATTTCTCATGCAGAATTTGGTTTACTGATTTTACTTAATGCTAATTTTACCAACAAGATCCATGTGACAGCAATTGGTATGTAGTATGTTGCAATTCTCCAACCAATTACAGCATTCCATTGTAATGAATCAACATCAGCTGAAAAATTGAATGGATCTAAATTATTTAGATAAGCAATTATTCCAAATTCTGCCAATCCAGAACCGCCTACTGTAATTGGAAGATTTGCAATTGCATTTGCGCCCATTACTGCCATTACTGAATCAAAAAATTCTACTGTATAACCTACACCATTTGCAATCACTAAAAATGATACTCCATAACATATCCAAGATACGATTGATACAAAGAATCCTATAGTGAAGGTTTTTTTAGACTTACTAGAGTGAAGGTTTTCTCTACTCATTACACAAACTTCTTCAATCCATCCGTTGGTTTGTTTAACATATTTTTCTCCACGTTCTTTTCCTATTGTAGTTGCAAGAAATGAGATTACTCTTGGGAGTGTAAATGTGCGCTTTGATGATAAGAAAAACAAAACAATCCATAGCCCTGTAATTGGAACAGCGGTTCCTAAAACTACTGCACCAACAACATATGCGCCAAACATTATAGCTAATATTCCTGCTAAAATTGAAAGCACACCTGCTGCAAAGACTTCAGTTACAATATCTAATAATGCAACCCACGATGCCTTTGATGTAGGAATTCCTTTTTTTGTCATATAGTAAATGACTGCAAACTCGGCTCCGACAAACATTGGAGTTGTAAATTTTATAAACTCACTACCAACTCGCATTGCGGTTAATCGTTTTATGGAATCAAATGGACCAAGGAATGTTCGTGCAATGTAAGCAAGTTTTAATCCTTGTAATCCTAATTTTGCCATTATTGCAATAACTGCCAATGTGAAAGGAATAACCCCTATTGCAAAGACATCTTCGGCTTCAATATCAAACTGAATTGCAATTATTATGATTGGAATTAATGTAACAGGAATTACTGCTAGTCGCCAGTTCATTGCTCAATTTTTAAGAGATTCAAATATAAGCGAATAAAAAAGAATTTTTGTCGAACCATTGAAAGTTATTTTTGTTACAGGCACAGCAGGGGCAGGGAAGTCATTACTGACTTCAAAAATTAAGGAATATTATGCAAAAAATGCCACATTTCCAATTACACTAAATTTAGATCCAGGAGTTGCCAGCTTGCCATATTCACCAGATATTGATGTCAGAGATTATGTGGATGTCAATTCTTTGATGGAACAATACGAATTGGGATCAAATGGTTCACTGATAATGGCAAATGATTTGATTGCCACAAAAATTGATGATATACAAAAAGAGGCAGATACAATTAATCCGGATTATCTTATTGTGGATACGCCTGGACAGATTGAATTGTTTGCATATAGACAGAGTGGTCCCTTCTTTGTACAAAACTTTGATGCAGAAGAAAAAATGAACCTATTTTTGTTTGATGGAACAATGGTGTCAACCCCAAGTAACTTTGTTTCACTAATGTTACTTTCAACATCAATTAGATTGCGATTAGGATTACCAACGGTCAATGTAATTACAAAAACTGATTTAATTCAGGAAAAAATTGAACAGGTATTAAGCTGGTCTGGAACTGACTCACGATTAGAGGCTGATCTGGCTAGTGAACTAAATGGAGACACATTCTCTTTAGTATCAGATATGTTAACAAGCATAAACAGAAATGACTTTCAACAGGATTTGATTCCAGTTTCTAACGCAACAGGAGATGGAATGGTGAATCTGCAAAGCGCATTAAGCAGAACTATTAACTTGGGCGAAGAGATAGAAGATTAATGGCAAAATCAGTAACTGTACGCGCCCCTTGCTCTACTGCAAATTTGGGTCCAGGATTTGATGTGTTTGGTATGGCATTAGATGCACTTTATGATAATGTGGTTTTAACAAAGAAAGGAAAAGGAGTTGTCATAGTAAGTTCAGATGATATTCCACTCAGTCCATCAAAAAATACTGCAGGATTAGTTGTCTCTGCAATGAAAAAGAAATTCAAAATAAAAGATGGCATAGAAATTAAAATTAAGAAAAACGTTCCTGCAGGATTTGGGATGGGAAGTAGTGCAGCATCTGCTGCTGCATGTGCGGTTGGTCTTAACAAATTATACAATTTGAAATTAACTGATGCCGAGTTAGTTGAATTTGCAGGCATTGGTGAAAAAGCTAGTGCAGGTACAATACATTACGATAATGTTGCAGCATCTGTATTAGGTGGATTTGTAATAGTTAAGACAAAACCTTTGCAAGTTGTTAAGATTCAACCTCCAAATGACTTAGTTTTATGCGTAGCAGTACCAGAATTGAAGGTTCCTGCAAAGAAAACTAAGGTTTCAAGAGGAGCAATTCCAAAAAAAGTTTCATTAATCGATATGGTGAAAAATATTTCAAATGCATCAGCCATAGCAGCAGGTTTTTCAGAGAAAAATTCTGAATTGATTGGAAGATCAGTACAAGATGTAATTGTCGAACCGGCAAGAAAACACATGATTCCTGGATTTGATAAAGTGAAAAAGAATGCAATAGCTGCGGGGGCATACGGAGTTACCATAAGTGGTGCAGGACCATCAGTGATAGCATTTACAGATAAAAAACATGATTCAAAGAAAATTTCTAATGCAATGAAAAGAGGTTTTAAAGCTGCAAACAAGAAATCAGAGGTTTTTATTTGTAAACCAAGTAAAGGACCAATAATCAGAAAGTGAAAATGAAAAGAGCAGTTATCATTCTAAGTGGAGGTTTAGACTCAGCATGTATGATGTCATATCTGAAAAAAGGGTATCAATTGTACGGGATTACATTTGCGTATGGTCAAAGAGCATCTGAGGAGATAAAGGCTGCAAAGCGAATTGCAAAATTACTCAAATTAAAAGAGCATAAAATTCTCGATATTGGATTCATGAAAGAATTGTATGGAGATAGTAATGTCTTAACCAGTACGAAGAAAAAGATGCCTAGTACCTTTGAATATTCAATTGTAGTTCCTATCAGAAATGCCATCTTTCTCTCAATTGCCACAGCATGGGCCTTTACTCTTAATGCAGAACTGGTAGCATACGGAGCACAAAAAGGAGATACAAAATATCCAGACTGTAGACCAGAATTTACTAGAAAGATCCAAAAAGCGTTAAACCAAGGCGAACATGACGGAATTAAAAATAAAATTAGAAAAGAGATAAAAATTTGGTCTCCTTACTCAGAAAACATTTCAAAAAGTGACTTGATAAAAAAAGGCTACAAGGTTTTAGGAAATGAAATTTTCAAAACATGGAGCTGTTATCTTAGCGGAAAGATGCAATGCGGTAAATGTGAATCTTGTAATAATAGAAAAACAGCATTTGCAAAAGCAAAGATTGAAGATAAAACCAGATACTTGAAGTAAGATTAGAAAATACTTCTTTTCAAAACAAATCTACGAGCACCAAGATACCATCCTGCAAAGACTAAACCTACTATTCCCCAGAATATCCAGTTTAGTGCCGTTTGTTGCATCTCTGGTTCATCAGAAACAGAACAGTCAGTTATTTGTGATGTTTGTTCACATTCCCAACCATACATTACTACAGAATCTTCAAAGAATGGATTAACTTGCCATGAAATTACACATGCAACGGCGATAACTATTGCAAATTCAATAACAAACCAGCTGAAAAATGGCCATGATTCGCTTGGAACATGTACGTTATTTCTTGCAGGCATGATGCTTTTCTAAATGGGGGATTATTTAATTTTTGATAGGATCTTACTTGTTTTGGATGGCTTTGAGTAGCTCTTCTTTGGTTTTTTGATCCTCAAACACTCCTCTAAATGCCGAAGATGTCATTTGAGCGTCATTTCTGACACCTCTCATTTTCATACAGAGGTGCTCACCTTCTGCCATTACTGCAACGCCCTTAACACCTTGAGCGTAAATCTCATCTGCAACATTTTTTGTAATTCTTTCTTGAATTTGTAATCTTTTTGAGAATTTTTCTACAACTCTTACTAGTTTTGAAATACCAAAAACTCTTCCATTTGGGATGTATGCGATTTGGATTTTACCAAAGAAAGGAAGCATGTGATGTTCGCACATCGAATAATATTGGATATTCTTTGCAACAACCATTTCAGAATCTTCTGAAAATTGTACAGACAATTCAGAATCAGAGTCATATCCGGAAAAGATTTCACCATATGCATCAGCAATTCTTCTAGGAGTATCCTTTAGACCTTCTCTAGTAGGATCTTCGCCGAGTTCAATGATTAATTCACGTACGAGTTTTTTTACGCGCTCTTTATCCATGTGATCAGTTGATTTGGAAGGTTATTTTAAAGGATGTGAATTGTTTACGCACGATTATTCTTGAACAATTATTTCCTTCTTGTAGAACATACCTGAGATCATAAAGACAACTCCTAAGATTCCAATTAGACTTCCAACAAATTCAATTGTAGATTCTACTCCTACAGAAATTGGTGCTATGGCTAGTGCTA
>CACDFH010000019.1 GCA_902552015.1 uncultured marine group I thaumarchaeote
ATTATCATTAATGCAGAAATGAATTGACTTGAAATATCTCCTTTAATGCTGATTTCATTACCATTAATTTTTCCATTGATGTGTATTGGGGGTTTACCGTTATCTGATTCTGTTTTTACGCCCATTGTCTCTAGGGAATCTAATATTGGCTGCATTGGTCTTTTCTTTAGACTTTCATCTCCTGTAAGTGTTGTATTTCCTCCTGATAATGCTGCAATGGCAATGGCAATTCTGATAGTTGTCCCTGAATTTTCAGCATTTATCATTGAATTCTCAACAGTTGAATCAATTGTATTGTTGATTGTTACTTTATCTTCAACCTCTTCTACCTCGACTCCAAATCCTCTACATGCACTAATTGTAGCTAAAGTATCGTTTGAGCGAAGAATTTTTTTTACTATGCTTTTTCCATCTGATAGTGCTGCAAGAAATATTGCTCTATGTGTATAGCTCTTATTAGATGGACATGTTATTCTTCCATTTAATTTGGATTTTTGAATTTTACAGTTCATGAACATGCGCCTTTTTGTTATTGATATTTGCTATCATTATATGTCCGTCTAATCCTGAAAATTCCTTTTGAACTCTTGATTTGTTCTTTTTATCCACAATTGCCATTAGTGAAGGACCATTTCCTGAAATAGTTGCACATAGTGCACCTTTTTCCATTAATTTCATGATTAAGTTTGGTTCTGAATTTAAAATTGATGTTGTTGCAATTCCATTTAGTATTGCTGCATTCCAATAATCTGAGTTTTTTGCTAATTGCCATGATTGTTCAAAAGCATTTTTGAAATTCTTTAATTTTTTCAAATTTCCTCTCTTTCTTGATTTTGGTAAAAATACTATTGCCTGTAATTCTTTTGGGGCTAATTCTCTATGCAATAACTGCATCTTTAGATTATCTGTAACATTGAAACCTCCAAAATGGCATGCGCATGCATCATCGTAAGCACCAGTTATGCTAACTTTTGTCTGAATTGAGGTTTTTGCACCCAATTTCAAAACTTCCTCGTCACTCATAGTTTTTCCAAAGGCTTTTGCGCATGATAGTACGACTGCTGATGAAATTGCACTGGAACTCTTTAATCCATATCCTGTTGGTATATTTGATTTAAAATCTAGTTCTAGTTTGGTATTGTCTAAAATTTTCTTTGGAATCATATTTTCAATTAATTTATTTATTAATCGTGAACTGATTGTTTTGTTCTCTGATGTAATGTGAATTCCTTTGCCATCTTTTTTTGTTAATGTAGTTTCCACAAAAGTATCAATTCCTAAAGTAGAGCCCTTTCCTGTTGCAATTGCATTCACTATGGAAACTGCGCCATATACCTTGGCTACTACCTGTGTCATTAGAAACCTCCTAGTATAGATCTTTTCATAACATCATATGGAGCTTTTCTATCTAACCAAATTTCAAATGAACGTATCGCTTGTCCAAGTAACATTTCATAACCAAAAATTATTTTACAATTTTTTTCCTTTGCTTTGTTTATAAAATCTGTTTTAACTGGTTTGTAAACTATATCATAAACTGTTGTTTTTTCATCAAATAATTTTTCAGGTATTACATTATTTTCATTTTTTAATCCTAATGATGATGCATTTACTATAAAATCAAAATCAGGTTCAAATGAATCCATGTCCTCAATTGTTTTTGAAGATGCATTTAATCCCAATTCTTTTGAAAATTCTGCTAATTTGTCACCATTTTTTTTTGTTCTATTAACGATTGTAACTTCTTTTGCATTTTCTTTTTGAAATCCTGCTACAATTGCTCTTGATGCTCCTCCTGCACCAAGTAAAAGAATTTTGGAATTTTTTATCTCCATTTCTTTTCTTTTAATTGGTTCTAAAAATCCATCCATGTCTGTATTGAATCCTCTTAGTACTCCATCATCATTAAGAACCGTATTCACTGCTCCAATTTTTTTACAATTCTCATCTACATTATCTAAATAATTCATCATCTCAATTTTATGAGGAATTGTTACATTAAATCCTGCGATTTTAATTTTTTTTAAGGATTCTATGCCTGAGGCTAAATCGCCTTTAGCTACCCTGTATGCAATGTATGTACACTCCATTCCTAATTCTCTGTAGGCTGCATTATGTATGGTAGGAGATAATGAATGCTCAATTGGGTCTCCAATAACCGCATATGTCTTCAACATAAATTCAATTCAATTTAGATTGATATAACCTATTCATTAGTAAAAAAAATTTTCATAGCAAAAATTAATTCTACCAAATGGAAGAATTACCATGTACAAAATTCCATTTTTAATTATTTTATTAATTGGGATTTCTTTCATTCCTTTCTCATTCTCTGAAGGAATTCCTGAATGGGTAAAAAATAATGCTTCATGGTGGTCTGAAAGACAAATTCCTCAAATGGAATTTACAAATGGACTTGAATTTTTGATAAATGAAGGAATTATCTACATTCCACTAACAGAACCTGAATCTCCTGGACCTGATAAAATCATTCCAGATTGGGTTAGAAACACAGCTGGATGGTGGGCAGATGGTAAAATCCCTGATTCGGAATTTATCAATGCAATGAAGTATTTGATTGAAATTGGACTTATCGAAGTTGATGCATTTAGTCCTGAAGTAATAGAAGAAACCATAGAAGAAGTTCCTGAAACTCCGGCTGAAACTGGAGTGCCATTAATGTTGTTACTTGAAGGATATGATACTGTAACTCCTGAAAAAAGATTTGTTTTAGATGTTTTAGTGTTTGACGCTGAAATGTATCCTCAGGCTTCTCCAACATTCAATAGAAATGCTCCGTATACTGTTGATGGAGTGAATGTGGAAATAGAATTACACAATGAAGAAGGATTAATTCACACTTTTTCTGGAACTACTAAAGATGGATTTTTTAGATATCAGATATTAGCACGTGAAACTACTCAAGATGGTACACTATGGATGATAAATAATTTGTATACTGTTAATGTCACTGTATCTCTAGACGGTCAAACTACAGAAAAGATTCATCAATTTTATGGCATTTCAAATTATGATAAAGGCTAGTTCTCTAAAGATTTTATTTCATCAACACTGAATTGTCCTGGCGCAATTGCTTTTCCCAATGATACATACGTAAATGGGCTGCCAAGATGTAAGCACAATATTCTTGAGAATTTCCCTTGATCTCCCATACAAAATGCTACGGTTTTGTTCTTTGATTTAATTGAATAGAGTGAAAGTAATCTTGATGCATCAGATACATTTTTTGCCACAGTTACAATCTTTACAACATTAGAAAACTTTCTCATTTTATTAAATCTGGATTTTAACTGTGATTCATTAGGTGTTTTCTTAAAATCATGCCATGATATTAGTAATTTACATTTTGATTTTTTAAGATATGATGCTAGTTTCTTGTCTTTTTGAATTGTGTTGAATTCAACATCTAGTAAATATGGATTATATTCTGCAATTAATCGTAAAATTGATTTTCTTTCACTTTCATTTCCTACAAATAGTCCTCCTTCTGATTTTGGGCGTAATGTACATACGCATCTTGAGAGGCTTTTTTTAGAATTTTCTAAAACAACTGGAATGTCAGATTTTTTCAGATAATCAAATCGTATTTCTGCAAAATCTGATTTTGAAAGTGCTTTTTTTAGAACTGTTTTGACTTTCTTTGGATTCTTTTCGCCAATTGATACGCAGGTCTTATACTTCATTATTTTTCAAGAATGTATTCATCAGCTACTTCCATTCCAAAATGTCTTCCGCTTGCCTCTTTTGAAAATGCCAAAACTGAATCGCCTTTTTTGAGATGTGTAACTGATACTAACTGACCGTTTGCTTTCACAAATCTGATAGTTTCTGCATCTTGTGCTATAATACCTCCTATCTCATTTCCAACCTTTGCTTTAATCAAAAGCATTGGTCGTTTTTCAATTTTACATCTTCCTATAGCTGCTCTTCTTGCTTTTCCTTTGGAATTTAGAATTAGTACCTCGCTACCTGTTTCTAATTCTGATAGATATTTTGTATTTCCATCTGGTGATAATGTATAACAGTGAACTGCTCCTGCATTAACTCTGAATGGTCTTGGTGATGTGAATGATGAACCGACTGATTCATTATGAACTAAAAACATGAAATTTGCTCTACTTCCAATTAACATTCCTTCTCCTTTATGCAACATTGATGCTGTATCCACACAAACTCGTTCTCCATCTCCTACTTCTTGAATATCTGTAATCTTTGCAGTTTTCAAATCAAAACTTTTTGTTCCAAGATTAACCAAAGTTTCTTGTACTTCTCCTATAGAGCCTGTTTGGAAGATTACTCCATCAACTCCGACATCTAAAATTGAAAACATCTTTCTAACTTCTTTTTGGTTTTTTGCTATTGTGAATATTTTTGTATGTATTTTATGTAATTTTGCTATGATATTCTCTAGTGGAATTATTTTCCAATCTTTTACCTCAATAATGACAAAATCAAGTCCTTTTTTTGCAGTTTCATAAACTCCATCGATATCTTTGTTCGATAAAATTTTGAATTGTTTTCCATTTTTCTTACCCTTCACTTTCTTTCCATCTTTACCCAGAACTACATAATCTGCGTTAGGTGTAGTAAAGACAGTCTTCATTTTATTTTTTTTATCTGTAATTATTTTAGGATCTGCATAGATGTGTTTTACACCTTCATCTTCTAAATTTTTTACAAATTTATTTAATTGATTCTTTCCAACTTTTGGTTGGACAATCAAAAGTTTATCAGTTGCCAATTTTCTTTGCCATTTCTTTTGCTGTTTCTTTTTTGAAAATTATTCCTGCTAATGCTTCAACCATTTTATCTGGTGTCTTATGTGCAAAAATATTTCTTCCATATGTTACTCCTTTTGCACCTGCAGCCATTGCATCTTCTGTCATTTGTAGAATATCCAAATCTGTTTTAGCTTTTGGACCTCCAGCAATTACAACTGGAACTGGAATACTTTCTGTAACTTTCTTGAATGAATCAATATCTCCTGTGTATAATGTTTTTACAATATCGGCACCACATTCGGCACCAATTCTTGCAGTATGTGCTACTACTTCTGGGTCATGTGGGTCTTTGACATTTTCTCCTCTAGGATACATCATTGCAAGTAATGGGACATTCCATTCATGACATTCTTCTGAAATCTTTCCTAATTGTTCAACCATCTCTGGTTCTTCTTTTCCTCCGATGTTGATATGTAATGAAACTCCATCTGCTCCCAATCTTATTGCTTCTTTTACAGAACCTGTTAGCATTTTTCTATTTGGGGCTAAAGATAATGCGGTACTAGATGAAAAGTGGGCTAAAATTCCAACCTTGGTTGGTCTTGGTAATGTTTTGATTATTCCTTTGTTAATTATGATGCTTGTCAAACCATGATTTTCACATTTGTAAATTACATCATGTGGTTTTTCTAATCCTTCGATAGGTCCATTTGAAATACCATGATCCATTGGAATGCATAGCATCTTACCTTTTCTCATAATCTTACTTAGTCGAATTTCTGTACCTGTTGCCATTAGTGATATCTTTGGTATACCATACTTAAAAATTGCCAAAAATTACATTTTTGGCTCGTTTTTTATCTAAGAATTAAATATCAATCTCAAACGATAGATTGTGATTGAGTCAATTAACACAACAGATCCACTCTAGTGACATAGGTGATATTTTAGAAAACTCACTTAATGGAATTAGACCAAAAAAAGATGATTATCTGAGACTATTGGAATCAGACGATGTTTATCTAATGGGGCTTGTTGCTGGGAAAATAACCAGAAAGAAATTTGGGAAAAAAGTATCTTTTGTAAATAATATTATTTTAAATTATACAAATGTCTGTATTACAGATTGTAAGTTCTGTGCATTTTATAGACCTCCAAACCATGAAGAAGCTTACACTTTAACTTTGGATGAGATTGAAGCCAGAGTGAAAACAGGTTGGGACATGTTCAAAATCAGACAAGTCCTGATTCAAGGTGGTCATAACCCAAAACTTGGAATTGAATATTATGAAGATTCATTTAAAATGATTCGTTCAAAATTCCCTGATGTTGGTGTACATGGATTATCCACTTCTGAAATTGATATGATTGCTACAGTTGAAAAATCATCGACAAAAGAAGTTTTATCAAGATTAAAAGATGCAGGTTTACAATCTGTACCTGGTGCAGGTGCTGAAATCTTAACTGATTCTGTTAAAGAAATTATCAGTCCAAAAAAAATTGATAGTGATGATTGGATTAGAATTATGAAAGAATCATTTGAACTTGGATTGCCTGCTTCTGCAACAATGATGTATGGTCATGTTGAAACTAATAATGACATTGTGGAACATTATGACAAAATTGCTAAACTGCAAAAAGATCTTAATGGATTTATGGCATTTATCCCTTGGAGTTTTGAACCAAACAATACCTTGATGCAAAAGGAGGGAACTGTTACAACTGGTGCAGGAGGAATTCAATTATTAAAAATGATTGCAATTTCTAGAATAATCTTTGATGGATTAATTGATCATATACAATCATCATGGCTAACAAATGGAGTTGGTATGGCCCAATTGGCATTACAGTATGGTTCAGATGATTTTGGTGGCACATTGATTGGAGAAGAAGTTGTTTCTTGTACTGGTGCTCGTTCCACCGAATTGACTGATAAAAGAATAATTGATTCAATAAAGCAAATTGGTTATTCTGCTGAAGAACGTGACAATTTTTACGAAACAGTATCTATGCGTTAGATTCCATATTCGGACCATCTGGAATCAACTAATTTTTTAGTTTCATCATCCACTTGGACTTTCTCTTGAATCTCTCTTTCGAATCCTTCTTCTGCTGTTTTCTGTGTTGCATCAATTCCCAATTTTGAGCCTAGATTCACTAATGGTGATGCAGGATCTAGTGTATCTGTTGGGGTTTTGTCTATGATTGTAATGTCTCTTGCAGCATCTGTTCTAGTTGTAATTGCCCAAATTACATCATTCATGTCATGCACATTCACATCTTCGTCTACCACGACAAACATTTTTGTTAATGCTAGTTGTCCCATTCCCCACAGACCCATCATGACTTTTTTTGCTTGTCCTGGATATCTTTTCTTAATAGAAATTATTGCCAACCCTTGGAACCATCCTGCTGCAGGCATTTCAAAATCAACAACTTCTGGATGGAACATTCTGATCATTGGCAAAAACGAGCTTGCAATTACTTTGCCTATGTATGCATCTTCTAAGATTGGTTTTCCAACAACTGTTGTAAGGTAAATTGGATTTTTTCTTTGCATCATTCCCGTTAATGTAAAAGTTGGGAATGGTTCTTTTGGTGTATAATATCCTGTATGATCTCCAAACGGTCCTTCATCTCTAATGTCTGATGAATCTACATAACCTTCTAATACAATTTCTGCATTTGCAGGAACTTCCACATCAATTGTTTTACATTTCACCATTTTGATTCCTTTTTTTCTTGTAATTCCTGCAAAGAGATACTTGTCTAATCCTTCTGGAACTGGTGCAACCCCTGAAAAAACAGTTGCAGGTTCTCCTCCAATTACGATTGCAACCTCTGTTTTAGTTGATTTTGTGATATCGTGATGTTCTGCACCTCGTTTGTGTTTTTGCCAATGCATCAAAGCATGTGTGCTATCAACAATTTGTATTCTGTAAACTCCTAAATTTCTGATTCCCGTTTCAGGATGTTTTGTTGCTGTTAAACCAAATGTTATGAATTTCCCTGCATCTTTATGAAATGATTTTAGAATTGGTATGTCATCAAAAGTTGGATTTTCTTTTATTACTTCGGTAACGGGACCACTTTTTTCTAAACTTGGAAATGACTCACTCATCTTTGAGAGCTCAGGTAATTTCTTAATCTTACTTAACATTCCCTTTGGAATTTCCATCTTTGACATGTCTGCAATTCTTTGTCCAATCTCTGTAAAATCTGAAGTCTCAAGTGATAACTCTAATCTCTTCATTGAACCAAATGCATTTCCTAAAACTGGCATATCATATCCCTTAACATTTTCAAAAAGTAATGCTGGTCCATTATCGTACATAGTACGACGTAAAATTTCTGCTAACTCAAGCTCAGAATTCACTTCTGTAGAAATCTTCTTCAGCTCTCCGGCCTTTTCTAAAACCTCTACT
This sequence comes from uncultured marine group I thaumarchaeote, assembly GCA_902552015.1. GTDB lineage: Archaea > Thermoproteota > Nitrososphaeria > Nitrososphaerales > Nitrosopumilaceae > Nitrosopelagicus. The sequence goes on from CACDFH010000019.1 coordinate 8,168, forward strand.
AACTCGTGAATGTCTTCAATTGGCATGTGCTACCTCTTTTCAAAAAGAAGGTATAAGCCTAACTCGGTACTCAAAAACTGCTTTCAGCAAGAGTTTAATTCTGTTTCAACTCAATTGGTTTTGTGACTGATTCGGACATTTGTGGTGTTTGTAAAGGTGTTGGAACAATTGAACTAATTGATTCTCAATGTCCTTTCTGTAATGGCACTGGTGAAAACTCCACTGCAGCCGAGAGTTATATGAAATCACATATCTGTCAATGCATATTTCTTGATAGAAAGATGTGTCCAATTTGTGGAAAGAAATGTCATCATGATACTCCACATCGTCCAAAAATTAGATTAAGTCCAATCAACTAAGGCATTGGCGGAAGTTCGCTTTTCTTACCATGTCCACCTGAACCAAATTTGCAGTAAAAGCATAGATCTGATTGCATATGGGTTAGGTGTTCGATCTGTATTGCACCAATTTTCAATGCAATTTTTGTGAGAATTTTGTACTTTAGTGGCATTGCAGGAATTACCTCTTTGATGTAAACTTGATAATGTTCTGGGCAAAACTTGAGTGTAACACGTGCGGCATCAGATCCTGCATCATTCACCTGTTTTGCAAAATTAATCTGTTCTCGAATATACTCGTGCTTTGGACAAGGACAATTTTTTCCTCCTGGATGTTTATAGGCTGGTGTATTTTTCCAATCAAAATCAGGATATTCTTTTTCGAAATCGTCCATTCATTTCCTACATCTGTATAATTAATAAAATTAGATCAATAATACCTTCATAGAAACATCATAAGCTAAATAAACACCTCAAATGAGGTGAAATTATGGCTACAGCAAAAAAGACTACAAGAAAGTCTACAACAAAAAAAGATCTAGAAGCCAAAATTGCTGATTTAGAAGCAAAATTGAATAAATTAGCAGCTGCACAAGATGCAAAACCTGCTGAGGCAGCTCCTAAACCAGCTGAAGCTAAACCGGAACCAAAACCGGAACCAAAAGAAGCTCCAAAACCAGCTGAAGATAAAAAACCAGAAGGCGGTGGCGGTCCACATGCACATGATGAAAAACCAAAAGCAGAAGCACCACCAAAGCCAGCAGAGAAAGCACCTCCAGCATCAGGTGAACTTCACGAAAGATTCCGTGAAATTCCAACCGGAAACTGGAACACACAAAAAGTTGCAATCACTGGTTTCACTGCACCAAGTAACAGATACTTTGGCAGCAGAGCTCTTGTAGCAGAAGTTGAAGTTACACCATCCAACTGGAATGATCAAAAATCAAAAGTTCCTGGTTACACAGCACCAGGCAACAAGTACTTTGCAACAAGACAAAGACTTGCATATCATCCAGAAGCCAAAAAATTTGGTACTTGGATTAATGATGCTCCTGCAGGTGATCAAGCAAAATCTGCTCCACCTCCACCACCACCTCCACCACCACAACCTGAACCTCAGGCAAGTGCTGGAAGTGCATCTGATGGAAAATCAAAACAAGAGCAACTTGAAGATTATGAGAAAGAATACTTGGCACGTCTAGAACAGAAAAAAGTTGATGATGCAAAAGCAGTAGCTGAAGCCGCAAAAGCTGAAGCCGCAGCAGCAGCAACAAAAGCACAATCTAATAGAGGATCATTACCTAAAGGTTTTGGACCTGAAGGTGCTAAAGCAAACACTGGACACTAAACGCCTTTACTCTTCTTTTATTTTATTTTTGAAAAGCTTCTAGGACTTCTTTTGCATGTCCTTTTGGTTTCACCTTAGGAAAAACTTTGAAAATTTTTCCTTTCTCATTTACTAAAAATGTACTTCTGTTTATTCCCATAAATTCTCGCCCCATGAATTTTTTTAATCCCCA
>CACDFH010000020.1 GCA_902552015.1 uncultured marine group I thaumarchaeote
AATGTAACTATAAACCAAAACTTGCTGATATTGCAGAAGGGAAAATAAAACAAGATGATTGCTCATATTATTTACAAAAATATCAGAGTCTAGTCTCATCTCATTCAATATGGAATTATGCATCATATTTTCAAATGATGAAATATCAAAAAGAAAAGTATGCTGAATACCTGAACAAAAAAGTTGCAATTTTTGATGAAGCACATAGAATTGAAGATCAAATAATTCAGTTTGTGGGAATTGACATTTACGAAAGAAATCTCAATGAATGTAAAATTGATGTAGAAAATTATGACTTACAAGATATTGATGATGTTATGAAATTATCAGATGGATTATCCGAATCATATGCAAGACAAATTAGTGAATTAGAGGATAGTAGTGCATTTGCACAAAATCCTGACTACGAGGTAGTTCAAGCATTAGAAAATAAATACAAAAAGTATGCCGAAGCACGTTCTGAGATTTATTCAAATAAAGAAAATTTCATCTTAAACAGGCCATATTATGATGAAGGAGGAAAATTTAGATCATTATCGGTGAAACCACTAGACATTTCAAAATATGTTAGTACGTTTTTTGATCATCCAGTTCAGATTTTCATGTCTGCTACTATAGACAAAGAAAGCTTTTGTGAAAATACTGGATTCAATCCTGGAATGGTAGAAATTGTTGATACACAAGTGTCTCCATTTCCAATTGAAAATAGAAAGGTAGAGTTTACAGATGTCAAACGTCTTAGTTATAGTTCAACTAGAGATGATGAGCAACTGGTAATCAAAAAAATTGATGATATAATGACAAAATACAGTGATAAGAAAGGATTAGTTTTGACATCATCAAAATCAAGATGTTATGAAATTTTAGAAAATCTTTCTGAAGAAAATAAAAAAAGGATTCGTATTTGTCACAGCTTCAATGCAGATGGAAAGACACAAGATCAAGTTGTACAAGAACATGTAGACAGTGCAAATGGTGTTTTACTCTCATCATCATTATGGGAAGGAGTTGATCTAAAAGAAGACATGTCAAGATTTCAAATTATTGCTAAAGCACCATATCCAATGTTATCTGAAACTAGAACGAAAATAAAGATGCAAAAATATCCACTGTGGTATAAAGCACAAGCAATAATGAAATTGTTACAAGGATTTGGAAGATCAATTAGAGATTATGGTGACTGGGCCGACACATATGTTCTTGATTCAGCAGCACATGAATTACTCTTAATGAACAGAAAAATGGTACCTCATGCATATCATGATATTATTTTTCCAAGTTCATTCAAAGAATTTTTGGGATAATTATTCACAACCATACTTCAGAGCCCAATCTAATCCACCAAACTCACTTCTATCACAAAATCGAGGATCAAGTTCACCATGATTGTTTTCTACAAGTAATTCATTAAGCGATGTTTCACTACAGAAAACAAGACCAACTTCTCTTCCAAATGTTGGTTTCTGTCCTCGATCTAAAATAAAAACAGATTCACTTCCTGCTGGGCATTGTGATTCTACAAATGCTTTGGATTCATTTCCACCAGGTTCTGTAAGTTCTGGTGCATTTACAAGTGCAAGTCTAATTCTAATTTCTTGACCATTATCTGATAGAAATTTTACGGTGTCACCATCGACCACCTGAGCAATAATTCCAGAAGTACAAATTTGTTCTTCACAATCTACTGAAGTATCAGGAGGAGTGATGGATATTGAATAAGCGACAATCCCAATACCAATTACAGATACAAGCATCATAGACATTGCCTTTAACATATTTCCCATGACTAGGATTATTCGTAATACAATATAGATGATTTTTTAATACGATAAGTTAGAATAAGATTGTGTCAAATATTGCCGATGCAAGAAACTTTGCTAAGAAGAAGCATACAGGTCAATTAAGAAAAAATGGAAAAACAACAACATTTTCTCATCTAAAAGATGTTGTAAAAAATTTGAAAAAAATGAAGGTAACAAATGAAGATACTATTTGTGCCGGATGGTTACATGACACAATAGAAGATACAGATACTGATTTTGATTCTATAAAAGATAGATTTGGTAAAAATGTGGCAGAAATTGTAGTATCAGTTACCAAAGATAATCGCTTACCAAAAAAACAAAAAGAAATGAAATATGCAAGAGATTTGAAATCATCTAACACAAAAGCAAAGCTTGTAAAAATTGCCGATATTTTAGCAAATGTAAATGATGCACCAAATGCTGGAAGAAATGCAAGATGGGAAAAACAACAATTTGTAAAAAAATCAAAGTATTGGAGTTATGTTTCACAGGTTAAACCAGGTAAACTTGCAGAATTAACATGGGCAAAAAATGAATGGAAAAGATTACAAAAAAAATATTCAAACTAATTTACATTAAGAAAATTTCATACTTTATTGTAGTAGTTTTTTATTCTGGATCTTCTGGATGTCCTCTGCCTCTAAGTGCAAATGTAACTACTGCTAATGCGATTGCTACACCAATTGCTGCTCCATAAGCAGCAGCGCTTGCCTCTGCCATGTGCCATTATACACTTTGTTGCATAAATCAATTACTAATAGAATTAGACTGATTTTTCGTATATGTTTACAGTAGTTTTTACAAGTGAACGACTGATATCATCAGGTACAATAATCATTATACCACTATCTTTCGAGACATTTGAACAAGTTCCTGAATGACTAATCAAATTTTTTGCGAAACATCCAGGTTCAGTATAATAAAAAAATGTTCCAGTCTCTTTGTAGTTGTTAAATTCAGATATGGATGGTACAAAATAGAGATTAACACCAATTGATTTGTCATCAATTCTAATACTATAATCAAAATTAGAAATGTCATTAATCATACATATTGGAATAAAATGGGCAAATGCAGAAGGTAGTTTTGTTTCTTGTTCAGAATCAGAATATGAATTATTTTTTACATTAGGGAATTGTATGTTGTAAGGATCGTTTGTTAATTGCAAACCCATTGCAACTTCAATGTTTTGTCTAATCACATCAACGGTTGAACGATAATGATGAGGTTGAAAATTATATTGACATTGATTGTTTTGATGGGATAAACGTACAAATGATTTGTCATGCATCGTATCTAATTCATTTTTTCCATAATTCTCAGGAATTGTTTCATCAAATGGAACATATTTTTGCGATTCATCAAGAATTGCATTTGATTTACTCCACGTAGATGTAACGTCAAATACAATGTTTGACGGATAACTTGCCCAGACTGGATCTAGGTGTACGTATAGAGAATGTCTATTTACAGACATGTCATCAAATTCCATTGGCATGTAAAATTCCACTATATCTAATACTGCAAGAATTGCTGCAGCCCCAACAACTGCTAAGAGTATTTTCATGTGTTTTAATTTAGAAAGTTTAGATTGTTGTGACAATACAAAATTTCTGTCATTATCAAATAATTAGCTTACCAGTTTGCAGTCATAGAATCACATAATTTAACAAATTATCAATAATCCATAACTAAGTTCTTGTACCTTTTATTTTGTTAATTACAAAATGGTTTATTGAGCATTAAACAAATTCTCGTTCCGCTCGATGGATCAAAAAATTCAGAAAGAGGATTGGATATGGCATTAGATTTAGCAGGAAATACAAATAGATCAATTGTTTGTTTGTATGTTAAACCTACATCTGTTAATTCGGTAAAATATGGAGAATTATTTAATGATGAAGAAAATAGATTAATGAGAATTGCATTTGATTTTGCACAAAAAGAATGTAAAAAACATAATGTGAAATTTATAGATGAGACTGTTACGGGTGATGCAAAATCAGGTATAGTCAAATATGCAAATGATAGTTCAAGAAAGATTGATCTTTTAGTTATGGGTGCAAGAGGAAGAGGATCTGTAAAGGCAGCATTCATGGGAAGCGTTTCCAATCACGTCTTGAATAAGAGCAAAATTCCAGTTCTGATAGTAAAATGACTGAAAATCTTTGTGTGGTTTTTGGAGATCAGTTATCACAAAATATTACATCTTTGAGAAATTTTAGAAAAAAACAAGATAAAATTTTGATGATGGAAGTTGTTAATGAAACAACGTATGTGAATCATCACAAGAAAAAACTTGTATTAATTTTTAGTGCAATGAGACATTTTTCAGAGAACCTGAAAAAGCAAGGATATTCAGTCATTTATTCAAAAATTAATAATTCATCTAATACATTTACTGAAGAATTAATCAAACAGTGTAAGGTTACAAAACCAAAAAAAATCATAGTTACACATCCAGGAGAATATAGAGTACTACAAGAAATAAAAAAATGGGAAAAGATTCTAAAAATTCCAATATCAGTACCTGATGATGATAGATTTTTTTGCAGTATTGATGAATTTGAAAAATGGGCAGATAGTAAAAAAGAACTAAAAATGGAGACGTTTTACCAAATGATGCGAAAAAAACATCACGTATTGATTGATGAAAATGGAAAACCAAAAGGAGGAAAATGGAATTATGATGTAAAAAATAGAAAGAGATTACCAAAAAATCATCCAAAAATTCCGAATATACTAGAACATAAACCAGATAAAATTACAAATCAAGTCATTACTGATGTAAAAAAGAAATTTTCTAAACATTTTGGAAAATTGGAACCATTTTGGTTTGCAACAACTCACGAGGATGCAGTAAAAAGTTTAAACGAATTTGTTAAAAATAGATTAGAAACATTTGGTCCATATGAAGATGCCATGGCACAAAATGAAAAATTTCTATATCATTCAGTATTATCCATGTATCTTAACATAGGATTGTTAGAACCTAAACAAGTAATTGACAAAGTTTTACAAAAAAAGAATATTTCAATAGAATCAATAGAAGGATTTGTAAGACAAATTTTAGGATGGAGAGAATACATCAGAGGCATCTATTGGCATACAATGCCAAAATATTCAGAAACAAATTATTTTAATGCAAAAAATAATCTTCCAAAATTCTATTGGACAGGAAAAACAGAGATGAATTGTATGAAAAATTGTTTGAATCAAACAATAGATGATGCTTATGCCCATCATATTCAGCGGTTAATGATTACAGGGAATTTTTCATTAATTGCAGGAATAGAACCTAAACAAGTGTGTGAATGGTATCTATCAGTTTATGCAGACGCATTCGAATGGGTTGAGCTTCCAAATACGCATGGAATGACACTTTATGCAGATGGAGGAATTCTTGGAACAAAACCTTATGCTGCAAGTGGAAATTACATTAACAAAATGTCAGATTATTGTAAAGATTGCAAATACGATGTAAAAAAGAAAGAAGGAGATAATTCATGTCCATTCAATTATCTTTACTGGAACTTTTTTTTAACTAATGAAAAGAAATTAGAAAAGAACCCAAGACTGTGGACCGTATTTTCAAATATTAAAAAAATGTCACAAGAAAGAAAAAAAGCAATTAAGAATGACTCTAAAAAATTCCTAAGTCAAATATCAAATTAACTTTTACATATGTAATCACTGTTTAAAAGCTTGAAAATTCAAAAATTATTTATTTAAAAAATTTTGAGCAAAATTGATGCGATTAACATTATTCAAGATCAGCATATTGCTCATAATCATCGGTGCGTCAGGAACAGGAGTGGTTTTTTCAGAAGCAGAAAGAGTGACAGAGATAATGTTACTAAAACAAAATGAATCAGACGACATAAGCATGTTTTTTGAGGCTAATGATATAGGATATCACAAAGTCACCATTCCTGAATTTGAAGGTCAAGGAGTATTTTATAGAATTGTAGATGAGAATTACGATACAATATCGAAGGGAATAGTAGAAACAAAAATGTCAATCAGATATTTTGATGTAAAGGAAACAGGTGTGTATACAATGGTTATGACAAATCTTGCTCAAGAAAAAATGAATTATGAAGTTGAAATTGGAAGTACTAACGCGATAATCATCAGTATCCCTGCAGGAGTAATGTTTGTGGGGGGCCTTTTACTATTATTTGCATCATATGTGAAATTGAAAAACTATAGAATTGCACAGCCTGATGAAAATATCAGATGAATTGGCATACACTGAATGTAATGGCCAAAGTATAATGCAAAATTAAATGCAAGCCATGCAGTCATTAATAGAAAAGTTACAATTGCAAATGGCAAAAATGCATTTAGATTTGAATTTTGACGAGATTTTACTATGAGAAATCCACCTAATGCAGACAAAACAATTCCAATTTCAAGTGGTTGATGTGTTAATGATAACAAACCATCAATTCCAAACATATCATGAGATATAGAATCACCAAAACCAGAAACAATTTGTACTATAGAACCAATTACTACTAATTGCAATCCTCTTTTCAAAATTCCCTGAATAGAATTTTTTACTAAAAGATTGACAGAAAATAATGCTGCAATACCAACTAGTGTTACTCCTGCATATACTGCAATATGTGGATCTGACCAAAAGAATTCAGGCTCGTTTTGTATGTGATTTATGGCATCCCAAATTCCTGCTATGAGAATTATAACAGGTCCAGTTACCGCTAAAATTGAGATTATTGATAATTGCGTGTTTGGTTTTAAACAAATACGATTCGATACTTTTTGAATTAAAGTCGTAAGCATGATTTAGCGTCAATTTGTTTTATTAAAAAACCAATCTCGTAAAATCTAACAATAGAATTAGTAAAAAAATGAGAAGTTTAAGAAAGGAAACTGCATGTTCATCTGCTACACACGTTAGTAACCAATGACAACTTCTCTAGAGTTTTTTAGATGAAAATTAATTAAAACTGATACGCTGATTTTCAATGATAAGATCATACTTTGAGATCAAATTTTTAGAATTTATGCCTACAAAGAGATTTAATGAAAGAGAAAAACACAGTTGTATGGCAGTATGGTTAGGCGGAATATTTCTCAAAAATGAAGGAGGATATGAAATAGTTTTGAGATCACTGGCTCACTATAAAAAACGATTACGATCAATAGGTGAAAGTCCAGAATTGAAAGAAGCAGCCGCCATGTTTGCACCTATTTTACAGTCACAAGCACAAAAAAGATATCCAATGGTCATAGAAGCACAAAAAAAAATTGAACAAGTATTACAAGATTCAATACCTGCTCAATCACTAGAAGAGAATTTGGATACTTTAGAAAAAGCATTAGAATGTCGTCAATCAGATATCATAAAAGCACAAGACACAGGTAGAGAATATTTTATGAAATTATTAGGAGATTTGCAAGAGGCACAAAAAGATTTGGAGCCAATTAAAGATGCACTTGTAAAGATTAAACAGTATTCAGATTAGTTTTTCAAAGATTTTACATAATCTTCAAGTTTTTGTTTCTTTTCTTCAGGGGTTAATGGTAGGAATTCTTTCCATTGCTCTTTCATCTCTTGCTTTTTTAGATCTTTTTGCTCATCAGACATGGTGTCCCATTGCATTTTCATCTGCATGAAATGAATAATCATGGCTGCTCTATCTTGAATTGAAAGTGCTTTCCAAGCATCGCCCATTTCTTTAAACTGTTTTTTCTTTTCAGCAACCTCTTCAGGAGTCATTCCCTTGAAGTAGTCTTTCATTTTTTTGTTATGCTTTTTATCATAACTTCTTTTATTTTTGTAGGAATCTTTTGAAACAACATCAGAGACGTAAAGTTGTTCTCCGGTTCCAGCATCAACAAGAACTTTGTTGTGACCTCGGTCGTCATCCATCATGACAACTTTGTATACAAGATAACCGTTAATCACAGTAAGTTTTCCATAAATTGCTTTACTATCAGGAACTGCTTCTTCTGCTGTAGACATTGCATCAACCAATGAGATGTTACTTAATTCTCGAAAGTCTTGACCATCTTCGATAGAAATTGTTCCTTGAATTGCAGGATATTTTGTTTTGTCCCAGTCTGCAAAAGCAGGAGTTGCTGCAACTGATGAAACTAAAACACTAATCAACACTAATGCTGTAAGTTTTCCTACAATTGTTCTCATAAAAAATCGAATGAAAATTACTATAAAAAAGGATCCTACAATTCATTCATAGTATAATTTCCATATTGGACATTTTTCAATGAAAATTGGGAGATTAGCAACCCTTTTTGCTTGTGATGCGTATTACAAGGCATGACAGATCCTATTTGTAATCTGTGTGAAAGAAAACTTTCAGATCATACATACGAGGAATCAATAAAATGTGCAATGGAGTTAATTAAACAAGGACACAAGAAAATTGGAATGGGACAACATCGTATTAGACAATCAATGTCAAACGATAATTCTACGTGAAACTTTTAGTGCAATTATAGTTCCAAGAATACTTGATACAGCACCACATGTAACAAGAAGCGGGAATATTACAACAATAAACTCGGAATAAATCATGGGTATCATACTAGGCCAAACTAATCTATGGAACATCACTTCATTGTATGTATAAGTAATTAATGGAAAATATGAGAAGATGAAACTTGAACCAATTATAGCGCCTGCAACAAAATGAGATTTTTTTATTTGTGATTTGTTTATTATTACATCAGCAAGAACAAACGGAATTAAATTCATTAGATAAAATGGAACAGCATCAATTAAAACAGGATTTGGCAATAGTGCAGACAAGATCATGATTAGGATGTAAAAAGCACCAGTAGTACTAAGATAACCAAATTTCCCAGGACTTACTTTTGCAGAGGTAATCAAAATGAATGCCATTACAATTGGGTATACAATTGTTGCAAAGATTGCAGCAAATGTTGGTTCAGGATTAAAATCAAAGTAATCAGTTTTTGAAAAAGGAAGTGAAAACGAATGTGCAAATCCAGTGAGTGAAAACCAAACTCCTGAAAAAATTAATCCTTGTAAAATAACACCAATCTTTCGTTCAGATTTGGATTCAATCTTAACAATTCCTACAACAGCTGCAATACTAGTTAGTAACATTCCAGTCATTAACAGTAGATGTATAGGACTCAACAATCCATCTAGACCATACATATCGTGCCACCAAAAGTCTAACGGACCTGAAATTACTAGTAAAGATATTCCTAAACCAGATAATAATTTTGGAAATTTTAGATTGAATGAATTTTTATTTCGTATAGGAATGAATAACGCACCAAAACCCACAATGGAGATTGCGACACCACTATACAAAATGAGATGAGGTTCTGCAAAAAATGATTCAGGTTTGTTGAGTATGTGGTTACTGATATCCCAAGAGCCACCACCTGTTACAAGTACAACTCCCATGCCTAAAACAATGTAAGGGATAACAATTTTCCAAAAAGAAGAATCATTTTTTGTTTTTGAAATTTGTTCAGTCAACTAAAATCACCTTTTTTTCTACAAATTCATTGTCTTCATCAACAAAACCACCTTTTGGGAAGTTTGAATCATCTGTAAACGGAGCAGATTTTGCTTTAGTAAAAATTCTAAATTCGCCCAAAGATTCAGGAGTGATTTCTAATTGTAAGATTGGTTTTTTATCAATTGAATTTGGCATGTTGAAGATATGTAATAATGGATATTCTGCAATTTTAAAATCACTTGGATAGTATGTTTTTACTAGATGATTTCTTTGTGTAGATATGAGCGAGAAAGGATTAGTAATTGTTTATACTGGAAATGGAAAAGGCAAAACTACCGCAGCATTAGGTATGGCGTTAAGAGCAGTTGGTTATGAACACAAAGTATGCATGTTACAATTCATCAAAGGATCTTGGCATTATGGAGAAATAGATTCTTCAAAAAAATTAGAACCAAATTTTGAATTAATTCCAGTGGGAAAAGGATTCGTTGGAATATTAGACGACAACAGCCCAAGAGAAGAACATGAAAAATATGCTGCAGAAGCA
>CACDFH010000021.1 GCA_902552015.1 uncultured marine group I thaumarchaeote
AATTCAAGTGGGAATAGTGCAGGGCTAAGCAAGAATAAAGGCATGCCTAGAAAATTAATTATGCCCCAGAATGTTTCTTGGGATTTTGCAGCAGCTGCAACCATAACAGAAATTCCTGAAAAACCAATTGAGAATAATATGACAATTCCCATTATTGGTGCAATCATCCAAAGATGAGGCATGCTAACTCCAAGTGCTAAAGCCATACCAAGAATCAAACTAGATTGAAATGCAGCAATCATCGATATTGCAAGCATTTTTCCTAATGCGATAGAGGAACGAGAAATTGGAGAGGTCAATGCTTTGTTCATAAAACCATAACGTCGGTCCCACAAAGTGTTTACACCTCCAAAAATACTCGTAAATATTGCAGTTAATATCAAAACGCCCGGAGCCATAAATTCAATATATTCACCATCAAATCCAACTGATTGTATCAATGGCTGAGTTCCGGCAAAAATATTTCCCATAACTACAATCCAAATTGCTGGTTGAATTAATCGAATTATAACTCCGCTTTTTGATTTTCTATAACGTTTCATTTCACGCCAGAAAATTGCATACGTATCAGAAATAATCATAGGGCACGTCTCCTTGATTGATTGTATTCCTTTCTTTTGTTAAATTTGCCACTAGTATCATCACGTAAATTGTGACCAGTATGTGAAATGAAAACGTCGTCTAACGTTGGTTTATTCAATACAAATGAGTCAATAGATATTTGAGATTCAGATGAAGCTTCAAAAATTTTTGGTATTACTTGAGTCGAGTTAGAAGATTGCACAATCATATTATTTCCATTAATTTCAACATTTTTGATTAAATCAAATGATTTGATTTTATTTATGAACTGTTCCTGTTTGTGTTCATCAGGAATTATGGAAAATGTGATCATGTCAGTCTCTAGTTTATTTTTCATAGATTCAGGAGTATCAACTATCTGAATTTTACCATAATCAATGATACCAACTCTATCACAGAGATTATCTGCTTCTTCCATATAGTGTGTTGAAACAAAGATGGTCATTCCAAATTCTTTGTGAATTTTTTGTATGTATTCCCAAATTTTCCTTCGTGTTTGGATATCCAGGCCAACTGTAGGTTCATCTAAGAACAAGACTTTGGGTCTATGAATTAGTCCACATGCAATATCAAGTCTTTTTCTCATTCCGCCTGAAAAAGTAATTGATTGTTCATCCTGTTTCTCAGTTAATTCAACCAAATCAATTACTTCTTCAATTCGTTTTTGGGTTTGTTCTTTAGGAATTTGACTTATCTTGCATTGAAATTGTAAGTTTTCTCGAGCAGTGAGATATTCATCAATTCCAATTTCTTGTTGAACAAATCCAATATTTTTACGAACCTTTGCTGGATTTTCAATTACATCAAATCCACAAATAGATGCATTTCCAGAGGTAGGCTTTAGCAAGGTTGTCAAAATCATCATCGTGGTACTCTTACCAGCACCATTTGGACCAAGAAAACCAAAAATTTCACCTTCTTCAACATCTAGAGAAATATTATCAACCGCTGTGGAATCTTTAAAATTTTTTGTTAGTGAATTAATCTCTATGGCATTCATAACTAACTTTTAGAATCAGAATATAATTTACTTCCGAAAAGAGAATGTTACATATCTTAAATAATCTACAGGATAATTCACTTTATGCAAGGAAACAAAATCATGTATTTGATGGGTGTCGGAGGTTCATGCTTAATTGCTATGTTTGCGGCATTTATGGCATTTAGATAAAATGAAAATAATTAACAATTTAACATTCAAAGCTAAACTGAAAACTAAAGGCAGAAAATCAGGAAAAGAACATACAGTTTGGGCAAAAGCTGTGACTTACAATGACATGATTTACTTTTCTAGACGAAATCCAAATAGCGACTGGTTAAAAAATGCTATTGCGCATCCACAAGTAAAAGTTGAATTTGATGGAAATGAGTTTTCAGGATTAGCTAGACTGGTAGAAGAAGAAGAACTTGCACAAAAAATTTCAAATTTGAAATATACGGAAGAAAGTAGACAAAAAGAAGCAAGAATAGTGTTAGAAATAAAATTATCAGATAAGAACTAAACAATATGGATTATGGTAGATAATCCTCTACGGTCATATTCATTTCCATCTTTCATTTCACTAACTATGACGGTAAATGAGATAACATCTCGTTGAGTACATTTGCTAGCATTAAGTTTTAGATGTAAATCTAATGTATCAAATTCATTTCCAGGGATGTTTTCTTCATCAAAGAATACTTTTCCTGTGGATTCTATTCTAAATCTCTCGTCTTGACTATGAGAACCTAATTTTATTTTCCTTCCATCTCTTCCTGAGGCTTTTACATGAATGTCAATTATTCCTGGTTTTGCCATAGTGTATTCAGATATTTTATTTACAAAAACTCCAATCTGGAATGGTTTTCCCGCAGTTGATTCAGCCATTTTTTGTATTCCATCATTCATAACAACATCAACAGCTTTGATAGTGGTAGGAACTTTTGCAAGCCAAGTGTTTGTTCTTTCCACTATAGCTGAAATTTCAGTTCTTCTCTTCTTATCTTCATCTTTATCAATTTGATTTTTTTCAGAATAGTAATCAACCCATTCTAAATAACTTCCAGATATATCTTCAATGAAATCAATGCATGTTCTTTTGTAATCAGTAACATTTGATGTTCTTTCAGCTCCTCCTTCATCAGGATCCATTTCATCATTATTCATGGGCATAGCCATGTTCATCTCAGACATTTTGTTCTAAAAAAACTAATCTAAATATGGCATTATACAAATGTGGAATATGTTTAAAGTGATAACAGAGGATTTACAAAAAACATTAAAATCAAATTTACCACAAATACGTTTTTTATTAAAAAAAAATCCAGGTATGGCGTATAAAGAAATTGGCGAAATTGGTAAGGGAGTGGGTAAAAAATACAATATAGAATTATTAGTTAATTTTCCACATGAAGGAAAGATTGATGATTTTGAAATGTATGGAAAGCAAGATCTTAGTCTTATAATAGATATGGAAAAAAAGCGTTTTCCTATGGATAGAAGTATAATTAAAGAAAAAGCTTCAGAGATTTTAGGAGATATTAAAACAGAGGACGCATACATGTATGAAGACAAAGAAGGAGTAAGAATAATTTTTAATAATAATATTCAAGATAAAATTGACATTCTTCCACATTCACTACATGTGTGGTATGAATTTACTCAACCAGTTACAGAATTTTGTGAATGGCTTTTAGAAAATGTATATCTAATGAAAGATACTCAAGATTGAGATTCTAATTCAGTGATAAGATCGCGTACTTCAAAATTATCTGGGGCTTCATCTAAAATTCTCCTGCAACAATCAATTACAATATTGATCTCATTTTTCTTTGATTCTTGATCCTCTTGCTTTTCAGCCAAGAATTGATGTACACGTAGTTTTAGAGAGAGGGATTCAATATCGTATGGATTAATTTCCAATACTCTATCAATATAATGAAGCGTCTTTTTCTCATCATTTAACATGTAATACATACTTCCCATTATGAATAGAAAATCAGGATCTTTGGAAAATTTTTGTTCTAATTCATTTCCGAGTTGTTCAGCTTGCTCATATTCACCTTGAGTAATCAATTTTCGAAGTTTTCGTTTAGGATAGCTAAAAAGACCAGTCATATTTTCACATCAATTCCAATTTTAAGATATTTTCATAATTCCATTTGAAATTAGCCATTGGATACCGCTAACAAACGTATTATCATCGATTTGACCTGCAGCCCACCATTCTGCATTTCCTTTAATCCATTGAGGAATTCCATCAGAGCCAGAACCACTACCTTGTGCAGTTTCAGGAATTTTCATTATTCCTTGATTAATCAAATATTGTATGCCGCTAACAAATGATGCATCATCAATTTGATCTGCAGCCCACCATTCTGCATTATTTTTTACCCATTGAGGAATTTCTGTAATTGATGCTGTTGCAGGAGCAGTAAATGATGTATTTCCACCCTTTACGACTTCAACTTCAAATGTCATTAATCCAGAAGTGTCAGGATTACCACCTAGGATATGTTCAGGTCCAGTACCATAGACGATTATTGCATATGTGTATATTCCTGGAGGTTGATCTGCCAATACAAATCGGTGTGTTTGACCAGATGCAGTGTATAATTCAGCTCTTCCTTCATCAGTAGAAATTGTTTTGATTGGAGGTTTTGATATATCATCAAATATTGCAATATCATAATGTACTTGGTCTACAAATTCAGTAGGATTTACCATTCGTTTAAAATCAATAAATAATTCAATATCACATCCTTGTTTTACAGTTTGTGGACCAATGACACCTTTAACAATCATTGAGAACGTGTTTGTAGATTCGTTAAATTTTGTCTTTTGATATTCTTCAGGACATCCTGCAGCTGCTTGTTTTGCAGCTGTAGTTTCAACATTTACAAATGGATTGGAAGATACATTTTCTTTGTAATCTAATAGTTCAAATTCATATTCTACTGGAGGAATACCTTGGGAAACATGCATGAATGTTTTAGCTTTGATTGGAAATGGAAATTCATCTACAATCCAAACTTTACTTTGTTGACCACCAGTTTTCCAAGTAAGTAGAATAGAATCAAATTGGCCAGCAGGAACAGAGATTGTTTGTTCAGCAGTAGGCAAGATTTGTTGACCACCAATATTTCCAATCTTTCCCCATGAAGCTGCTCTGAATTCTTTTGGACCTTTTCCAGTTAAGTATGTGCCATCTCCTCTATCCAGTTCTTTTGTTGCAAATGCAGAAAGCCAAGCAATAGAAGATTTGTAAGCACCTTTGTACGAAGAAATTTCTTCAGTTCCGCCAGTAGGTTCTGGTGCAACTTGACCAACATCCATTATTCCTTTAACAATTTTACTACCGTCATAAACTAAAACTTGAATTCTAAATTTATCTTCAGTCCCAACACGAACTTCATCTTCAACCCACATTGCCATGTCAAAATCTGAACAATCTAAATAATCAACATGGCACACATTGAAGCTGAAATAGTCGCCGACTTTGAGACCTTCACCAACATACCATGAACCATCAATGTTTACACCGCCAGCTTGAAATCCACCTGAATTAACTTGAGCAAATGAATCTTGAGATGCTAACGGAATTATCAATAATAGTGAAAATGTTGCAATAATGATTTGTAGTTTCACAAAATTCAGACTGTTTTGAGCATATTTAATGTTTGATAGGTTTTACAATGATAAAATAAAATAAAAAAGAAGAAAAAATTGTGTTTTTTCTAGGGGTTTAGTTGAGATACTGCTTCTTTACAGACATCTACGTTACATTTGCAATCTGCTGCACAAAGACAAGTTCCTTGCATAGCGCAATCACATTCATAATCTGGATCGCCGGTATCTGCTTCGCATCCGCATGCTTGATCTGTCATGATATACTAGTGCAAAACTTAGTTTTAAGGTTTATTCGTATTTTATAACAACGTTAATGGAAATTGGATAGTGATTTAGAAATATCAAATAAAGAATCAATGGTGTCAGATAAATCCGAAGACGTAGTTGTAAGATCAAATGCAGTTTTTAGCACATGTATCTTATCAGAATTTTTGTTAAGTGAGTTCTTAATTTTATAAAAATTATTTCTGTTTTGATAAATCAAATACAGATAGCAATCAGCAAATAATGAATTTTGGATAAGATGATTTGCCTTTTTTTCAATAATTAATGAATTTTGGTTGTTTTCAATCATATCAGAAAAGCCAGAAGATGATTTTAACATGCGGGACAACAAGGAAGGCGTAGCTCTTTCAATTCCGGTTTCTGCAATCAGTTTATCAACAAACTGATTTGAATTTTTTTCTTTTAGATTTCTTATTGAAGACAATGCTTTAACAGGAGTTGGAATGATCTTATTTTGTAAAAGAATAGAATCAATCAGAGAGACTATACCACATTTTACCCAACACGAAACAAATGGATCCTCAGTCTCTAGAGCATTTTTAGCCTTAGACAGTGATAGTTGAGATTCAACCAGAGCATTTTTTGAAGATGTAGAATAGAGTTGATTTTTCTTTTCTTGTACTTTAGATATCAACATCTTTAGTTCCCACTCCGGATCTTGTAGAATTTCTACATTCTCATAACAAATTAAATTTTCAGGATTGGTTTCAGATAGATTACCATGAGAAATTTTTAGAATTTTAGATTCATGAGGGATGATTTCATCAGGTGTGTCTTTTCCATCAAAGACAACTAAATTATGTATGTTACAATCTATATCAAAATCATCAGAGTAGTATCCACCTAATGCAATTGGAGAGTCATTTGGGCCAATAATTTTTACAATTTCATCGAGGTTCATGATAATTTTTCTATTAACATGTAGTTATTTTCATTACTGAAAACTTTTTTGAGAGTCTAGTTAATTTTGAAATTTTTAGATGAAATAATTATGCGGATTCGTTTAATTATGACAAATTTCTTGTCAAAACAGCTCCTATAGTGTAGTCCGGCCAAGCATATTGCCCTCTCAAGGCAGTGACTCGGGTTCAAATCCCGATGGGAGCACCATCATAACAAGATTTTAACTATCAATAATATTTAGAATATTATGGAACTTAGAAAATTAAAATTAAAAGAACAATATAGATCAGATGAAGATGACATAGTTTCAGATTTCTTAATTCCATGTTTGAATAATTGTATCGAGTATGACAGAGCAGTGGAATTTGTAACACTAAGTGGTCTAACCACACTATCTTTGGGATTTCATAATTCAACACCAAATGCAAGAATGAGATTGATATCAGGACATCAATTTGGAATAAAAGATTTGAATATGATGACAAAATTATTTTCTAAAAATGGAAATACTTGGAAGAATTTTACACCAGAATTAATCAGAGATGTAAAATTGGAACAAATTAGAAGGTTAGTTAGTGATGGAAATCTTATGTTAAAAATTGGCATTCCAAGTTCAGAAGATATAGACGGTACATTTTCAGAGAAAGTAGGGATTTTCAGAGATGCAAATGGGGATTCTGTTGTTTTTTCAGGTACATCAAGCGTGATGTTAGCAAGAAGAGCAAAAAATTTTGAGACAATTGATGTATTCACATCATGGAATGATAAATCAAGAGTTGAAACAAAAATTAAAGATTTTGAACGATTATGGCTTAATGAAACATCATCAGTAAAGGTGTATGATTTTGAATATGCTGAGAAAAATAATTTATTGAAATATTCTTCAGAATGGGCTGTAAATCCTAATTAAAATTAAAATCTTTCATTTCAAAATTAGGTTGATTTTCTAAGAAATTCATTTTATTAATTTTATAATATATTATTTCTCCACGACGTTCAATTACTGCAATGATAGGTTCTTTACCCATTTGAGTAATTTCATGAATGTTTTTGTATAATTTCCCGATTTTCTGTTGAGTGCCTTCATTGAATGCAAAAATAACAAACTTAGCATCTTTTTTTCCATAAGTGCCTTTTTCATAAACTCGAAAATCAGAATCAAATCCAAAACCATCTTTTACAACATAACCTTTAGTTCGTAAATCTCTATAGAGTAGAAATCTAGTTAGAGCATCATCATTTTTTTGAATGTATTTTTGAATTAATTCATCAAAAATGATATTTTTATTCACTTTTTTTAATTCAAGTTTGTTGTTATACAAGAGGTATAATGTTTCAAATGAATCTAATGTCAATGTATCATTTTGCAAGTCACCAAATCCTCTCTCCGTTAAAATATTCTGCATTTTGGGATTGAGTACGACAATTTTTTCACCTATGAGTTTTGCAGAGATCTTTGTTTCAAAATCAAAAGACATACCTCGTTTAGAGGCATAGCGATATAAAATTCTGCATAATATACATGAAAATACTCAAGATCCCCATCAGTCATGCTAATCGTTAAAATAGGGTTGTTAGAGTTTCATTGTTATGCATGGTGCTTGTTATAGAAAGGGAAACGGACAACCATATGCCAATACAAGGCATATCAAAGGAAAACCTCAAATTAAAATTGCAAAATTTAACAGTGGAAATAAAAAAAGAAAATTTGAATACTGCGTACAATTAATGATTAATGAAAAAGTCCAGATTAGACATATGGCTCTAGAATCAACCAGACTAGCTGCAAACAAGACACTAGAAAAAACTACTGGTGAATCAGGATATAATTCACGTTTGAGAGTTTACCCACATATCAGATTAAGAGAAAACAAAACTATTGCAGCAGCAGGTGCAGACAGACTTTCAGAGGGAATGAGACGAGCATTTGGAAAAGCAAATAGTCTCGCAGTCAGAGCAAGACAAGGTCAAGTTATCATGGAAATGAATGTAGATGAGGAACATCTAGAAGCAGCAAAAAGTGCACTACGAAAAGCTTGTGTAAAATTACCAGGAACTCCATCAATTAACTTTTTTAAAAATTAGATCATTATACAAATTCTTTTTTTAGAAATTCAAGAAATTCAGTAAATTCATTATCAGTTGGATCTCGTTTTAAGATTCTTCGATGTTGATAATAAAATGAATTAGATAAACGTCCTATTGAAATCCCTGAAGAAAATGAAACAGGATCAAAATTTGAGAATTTATCAATAATTTCCTTAGTTTTGTTATTTTCAGTTTTCATTTCATCAATTTTTTTTTCAAGAATTTTGACTATTCTCTCATCCATATCTAAATAATATACAAGATGAATTAAAAAATTGATATTGAATCATTAGGCTTTAATATGCAACTTTTTTCTAAACGTTTGAGCAGTCATAGTATAGTTTGGTTATTATTCTAGCTTGCCAAGTTAGTGACCCGGGTTCAAATCCCGGTGACTGCATGTAAAATTTAAAGTAAAAATTGATACAAATTAATAATTTTAGTTAAAATCCTAAAAAAATGACATGTTTAAGATAGTATTAAATTAGTTTTCAATTTAATTTTCATTATGGGAGAATTTGAAGAGTTTGCTGAAGCACTTTTAGATCAAATTTCAGTAGAAATAGATGAAGAAAAAGAGATTGCAAAATTATCAGAAAAAATTAATGATGATAAAGAATTTCCTAACCAATTCATAGAATTAGAATCATTTTCTAAAGAAATTTTTCCAGATGTCTGTAAGAAAGTTGAAGAGTTTACAGGATTTCCAGTAAAATCAGATCTTAGAGTAGAATTTCCAGATTTAAAAGAATTCAAATTATTAAAAGGAAAAAAAGTATTTGCAACAAAACATTCAAGAGAGTTTGTTGATGAATTATTTTCAGCAGTAGCAGATTTAGATATTAAAAATATTGCAGAACTAATTCAAAAAGACACTGATAAATTTTTGGTTTATTCAACTTATGCTAAGTCATACATTTCAAAAATATCAACAACATACGGAGATTATTTGGATTCTTGTGTATATTTGAACAAATTCATTTTATCAAATTATCCAAAAATTATTCTCTATAAACAAGGTCAACCATATGATTTACGAAAGGAACAGGTTGAATCAGGTTACAAAGGAGCTCTCAAAATGACAATGGTAGAGGAAATAGTTCACTCAACACAAGATAATTTACAGGAAGAGAACAAAAATGCAGCCACAAATGTAAATTCCATAAATGAAGAATTGGCCAAAATAATTCTGAATTTAGAGGGAGATGCTA
>CACDFH010000022.1 GCA_902552015.1 uncultured marine group I thaumarchaeote
TTGGAAAAGCAGTCCATGTTTTGGCGGATTTGAACCTGTCTTTAATGCACGGAATAATGCTTTTTCTGCACCAAGAACTTGAATTGTACTTGCAGGCATAGTTGCCATTTTTTGAAGACTTCCTGCTTTGGCTAAAATTCTTGCACCTACTGTAGTACCTAAAACTGCAGATAGGTTTGGAGCAATCTCATTCATTTGTTCATCTACTTGTTTTTCTAATTCATTTCTTAAATCAAATAATTCTAAAATATTTTTTGCCAGATTTTGTACTATCTGGAGATTTTTTTCTGAAATATCTCCTCCTCTACTTTTTTCTTTTACTAATGAGAGCATCTGAACTTTAGAATCTGGAAATCCTGCATTAACAAATACATCATCCGTAATATTTTCTCTTTTTCCTGCAACTACAATTTGCGCATAACCGTTTATACTATCAATTATGTTATCCAGTTCTGGAAAATGAAGTCCATACCATTCTCTCAATCTTGAACTCATTCCATTGATAATCTTATCCGTATCATCTAGGGTGTTTATACTTTGAACAATATGTAGATCCGGACTGGATGAAACTTCTGTAACTTTTGATGATGATAAATTAATTGCAAAGTCTCGAAGTTTTTGAATTGCATCATCGTGGTTTTCTGCTAATCCTGCATCAACCAAAATTTGTGGCTTAGTTAATTGAATATCCTCTAACTTTGCTTCTTTCATCAATTGTGATTCAATTGATTTCTTTTTGAGCAGATCTTGCAGTCCTAAATCATTTACAAGAACATCTATGTCTTTTTCTTGCAAAAATCTGGTTAAATCACTTAATCTAGATTTTCCTTTTTTAACAAAAACGTAATCCTCTGCTGGCTCTGAGAATGGAAATGTTTTGATACATTTTTGTTCCTCGAAGACGGCAATTCCTAATTCAGTAAGTATGACTGATAACATAATACCATACCAATCTAACCCTCATTAAAAAATCTACATATCCTAAACCAACTGTTATAAGCCAATTCCAATAATCTTCTTCAGATGGACTCCAGTCTGGAAACCACTCTTGGTTCGCTAACACTAAAACGCCCTACTGTTTTAGCATCTGGAATTCTTGGTATCTCTTTAGATGTTTTTAATAGATTACATGATGCAGGTGCTGGAGCGGTTGTTACAAAATCCTTGAGTAAAGAACCTTGGGAAGGATATCCAAATCCAACTATATTTAGTGTAAAAGGTGGAGGATGGATAAATGCAGTTGGATTGTCAAATCCAGGTGCAGAAAATTTTGCAAAAATGATTGAACCAAATCAGGATGTTCCTATAGTCGTAAGTTTGGTTGGCTCTATTGAAGATGATTTTGAATACATGATAAAAAAATTTGAAAATTGTAAGGTTGCAGCATATGAACTAAATCTCTCTTGTCCACATGTTGCTAAAGTTGGTCTAGAAGTGGGCGATGATGTCGAACTTGTCTCAAAAATTATTAAAAAAGTCAAATCTATTACAAATTCACCCATTGTTGCCAAAGTTGGTCTAGGAAAATCTGATTATCTTGCCACTGTTGAAGCTGCCGTATCTGCAGGTGTTGATGCAATAACTGCAATTAATACTGTTAGAGCAATGGCAATAGATGTTGAAACACAAATGCCAATTCTAAGCAATAAAATTGGCGGATTATCTGGAACTCCAATTAAACCAATTGCTCTAAGATGTGTTTATGAAATCTCGTCAAAGTTTGACATACCAATAATGGGATGTGGTGGAATATCAACTTGGGAAGATGCAGTTGAATTTATACTGGCAGGTTCTTCGGCTGTACAATTTGGAAGTGTAATGGGTGATAATTGGGTTGAAACATTTGGAGAAATTAATTCTGGTATTCAAAAATATATGGAAAGAAAGGGCTATGCAACAATAGGTGAGATGATTGGAAAAGCAAAGAGACAATAATCATCCACACATTTGTGTAATTGAAAAAATTGTTGATGAAACACCTACTGTGAGAACTCTGTATTTCAAAGATTCAGTACTTGCAAATGTTTTACCTGGTCAATTTGCAATGATTTGGATTCCTGGTGTAAACGAACTTCCAATGAGTGTAATGGTCTCTGATGTTAGTGATCAGGCTGCACTAACGGTTAGAAAACGTGGTGAATCTTCCACTGCATTATACAATCTTTCTGTGGGTCAACAAATTGGTGTTCGCGGTCCATATGGTAATTCATTTGAAATTAAAAATGGAAAAATTCTTCTAATTGGAGGTGGAACTGGTTTAGTTCCTTTAATGAGATTAATAAAATTCGCAAATCCCTCAAACCACATCACTGTCTTGATGGGCTCACAAACCAAAAACGAAGTATTTTTTGAAGAAACCGCAAAAAAATTACTAGAAAAAAATTCTCATGAAATAATCCCTGTAACTGAAGATGGAAGTTATGGAAAAAAAGGATATGTCACTGATGTTTTGGAAAAACTTTTGGAAGAAAACACATATGATGGAATTTACACATGTGGTCCTGAACTGATGATGTACAAAACTGTCCAAATGGCTAATAAAAAAGGGATTTTTGTCCAAGCAAGTTTAGAAAGAATGATGAAATGTGGTATTGGTATATGTGGAAGTTGTTGTGTAAATGATGATCTCGCATGTCGTGATGGAACTGTGTTTGATGGCGCTCATCTATCACAAAAATCTGAATTTGGTCACTCTCATAGAACAAAATCTGGAATTTTAGAAGAAATATGATAATAGAATTCAAGCAAGGTTTAAAATAAATGATTTTTCAAGCCGTGTAGGTAAGAAATGGCAACTCCCAAGATAGTTCTCACTGCAGATAGAACTTTGATGTCTCCATATCGAGGTATTTCTCTTGCAACCTTCTTTGGATGTGCTCCTGCAATTGATCCTAATCGTGACAAAAACAGCTTTTGGTATAAAATATTGAAAAATCAAGTTACTCCAAAAGTATTATTTGATTTCATTTGTAACTGGTCTCCTGACATTAACGGTGTAGCAAAATTTGCTCCATATGGATTACGAAAAGTTGAAGCTGGATTACTACGTGATGGATATGCAAGAAAAGATGTAGTTGTTGCACATCCAAATCATATTGAAAAATTCATTGGTCCGGAAACTGAAGTAGTTGGAACATACGAAATGGATCCACTTGGAATGGGTCCAGTAACAATGACTTTCACATTTGGTCGAAAACAGACTTCTTATGATGAATATTATAATGCAGAATTACATAGACGAATTAATGCAGCTAAGAAAAAGAATGGAAGTCATGCAAAAGTTATAGCTGGTGCATCAGGTACATGGCAATATAACTATGCACCTGAAAAAATAGAAGAATATGGATTGTATGCAATTTTAGAAGGAGAGATGGGTGGAATTGCTCCTGAAATTGATGGACATGCTGGTAGATTCTTTGATTATTTAATTGATGGACAATTTGAAAACATGGATCCATTTAGAAAAAGAAAAGATTTCAAAGTTGATATTAAAGAATTCAAACGTGGTGATAAAACACACCATGGAAGATTTGTTAATTTCTGGGACAGACCTGAACTAGACGAAATTCCAGAGATTGTAGAACCAAGTATGCATGGAATGGTTGAAGTAATGCGTGGTTGTGGAAGAGGTTGCAAGTTTTGTGATGTCACTCTTCGTTCTTTGCGATATTATTCTCCTGAAAAAGTACAAAAAGAAATTGAAGTTAATATTAAAAAAACAGGATTAGATAGAGCCTGGCTTCATAGTGATGATATCTTTGTTTATGGAATGGATATACGAACTGCAAAAAATATGGAACCAAATCGTGATGCATTAGAAGATTTATTCAAAGCAGTAATGGCTACTGGAATCAAACATACAAACCCAACTCATGGAACTCTTTCTGGTGCAATTGCAGATGAAAGATTAGTTCCAAATCTTTCCAAAATAATTAATGCTGGTCCTGATAATCTGACTGGAATTCAATGTGGTTTTGAAACTGGAAGTACAAGATTAATTGAAAAATATGCTGATAGAAAATTAGCACCTTATAGTCCTGATGAGTGGCATTGGGTAGTAAAAGAGGGTGTCAAAACTCTTAATGAAAATTACTGGATTCCTGCATTTACTCTTATCATGGGATTGGATAACGATGAACAACCTGAAGATGGATGGGAAACTATTAGATTAATCAGTGAATTAGAAAGAGAGCAACCTGAAGCAATGTTTACTGCAACTCCGTTGACCTTTGTTCCAATTGGTCTCTTAGAAAAATCAGAATTTTATGATATGGGTCAGGATAATGATCCCACACAATTAGGTGTAATGTACAAAACTTGGCAACACAATTTCAAGTACGGAATTCAAAAATTCATGACCAAGACCGGAAAACATGGTAGTGCGGGAAAATTAAAGGCAATGGCATTTAATGGAATTGCACGTTCCTTAGGTGGTGTTCCATTAGGTGCCATGGAAAGATATGCACGAAGAAAAGGTAGAGAACATGAGCGTGTAATTGAGAAAATTAAAGCCGAATATTGGTAATTCCCAAATACATAAATTCCTAAATTTTAGCGTAAATCTATGGCAACACACGGTTCGCTCACTAAAGCAGGCAAAGTTAGAGGTCAAACTCCTAAAGTAGAAGGAAGAAAGATCGTTGGAACAAACTCGAAATTAAGAAATAAAAGTAATTTTAGAAAACGATTCGTTCTAGCTGAAATTGGTCTTGGTGGTAAAATGCCAGGTCAAAACAAAGCAAGCGCACAAAGAAGCGTAGCAGTTACATTGAGACAAAAATTTGAATTATTTGCAAACATTAGACCTGTAAAAACTTTCAAGAGATTGACACCTAACAGAGACGTAGATTTTGTATGTTTTAGGGAAGCGACAGAGGGTTTGTACACAGGAGTAGAAACACAACTTAGTGATGATGCTGCAATCGCAATCAGAAAAATTTCAAGAAAAGGATGTTCAAGATTCATGGAGTCTGCACTTGATTGGGCAAAAAAATATGAATTAAACAAAGTAGTAGCAATTACAAAACGTAATATTTTGAAAAAAACTGACGGATTATTTTTTGATGAAGTTGAAAAATCAGTAAAGAATTTTCCAAATATGGAACTTCAGGAAATTTACATAGACAATATGGCACAACAATTAGTCATAAATCCAGAACAGTTTAACAAATCAGTTTTAGTTAGTACAAATCTATTCATGGATATAATTTCAGAACTCGCATCAGGAATTGTAGGCTCTATCGGTCTTATCTATTCATCAAATATGGGAAAAGATTACGCTATGTTTGAGGCTGCACACGGAAGTGCACCATCATTCAAGGGTCAAAATAAAGTTAATCCAACTGCAACAGTACTTGCAGGTGCATGGATGGCAGATTATTTAGGTGAAAGAGATATCAGAGATGCAATTTTTTCAGCAACTGATCAAATAATCAATGAGGGAAAATACGTGACATTTGATATTGGCGGGGAAGCTACAACAACACAGATGTCAGAAAAGATTTCAGAACTCGCAAAAGCAAATCTAAGAAAGTGAGTGTTTTACTTCTACAATAATCAATTCTTCAAAGAATAATTTTTTTTTATCAACAATTTTTGCATGGAATTTTTTAGAATTTACAAAATCAATTAGTCCCATATAATCAGATAGTGACGAAGTTACAAACAAGAATTTTCCATCTTTTTCTATATGAGGCAATGCAGAAGATATTATTTCCAGTGGAATTTCTAATCCATCTTTTCCACCATCAGTTGCAACATCTATAATTTCATCAGTTGCAAGATAAGGAAGATTACAAATGATAAGATCAAATTGTAAATTCAATGCATCAGCTGAGTGACAGCATATGGAATTTTGAGTTTTGAAATTTTGTGTGCAAAGTGTATTGAAACTAATATCAGTTCCAACAACTAACTGAAAATTTGAATTTAGAATATCAGTCAAATAGCCAGAACCACATCCTATGTCGAGTGCATATTTTCCAGAAAGATCTTTCAGCTGATCTGCAAGAAAGAATGTATCTTCAGCAGGAAGATATTGTTCAGATTCTTTTAATTTTTTTTGCAAATTTGATAATTTCATTATTACTCATCTCTTCTAATCTCTGATCAGATTTTATCTCTAACCCCAATTTCTTTCCTATATTTTGAAGTTTTTTTCTTCTAAATGAGAACATAAGATTAACAGACTGAATCAGTTCTTTTGAAAAAGTATGTTTTCTTGTAAATGACATTATGGAAGAATTAATTTTTGGTTTAGGAGTAAAATTTTCCTTTCCAATTATTTTGAGAATTTTCATTTCAAACCCAGACTGAGCCAAGACAGAAATTGCTTTTCTATCATTATCATGAGCTAGTAATTTTTTTGCAAAATCATATTGGACCATTACTATTCCATGTTGAAATTTTTCCATTAACATCCATTGTATGGCTTTTTTACTTTCAGAATATGGCAAATTTGAGACAAAAATATCAAATTTTTCATTTTGTTTAAAACCATCACCATGAATAATTTTGAGATTTTTTATTTTAGAGAATTTTACTTTTGATTCCTCATAGAGATTAAGATCTTTTTCAACAGAAATTACATTTTTTGATTGTTCACACAAATAGGGAGTAAGAATTCCTTTTCCAATTCCAATTTCATAAACGGTATTATTTTTTGATATTGTTGCAGAATCAACAATGAATTTTGCAATTGATTTTGAATTAAGAAAATTTTGTCCTAATTTTTTTTGAATACTCATTTTTTGACAAATAGTCTAAACTGAGTTTCACCGGAAATTTCTTCAATAATTCTTTTTGATAAATGGTTTACAGGTTCTTTAATTCCTGCACGAGATTCTAGATCTTCATAATTTTCAAATTTCTTTTTGTTTATTTCATCAATGATGACTTTGAGATATGTTTTGCCAATTCCAGGAATTAATTCGAGTGAATGTTTACGTGGTGTTAATGGTTGTGCATTATTAATATAATTTACAAATCGGGTTTCATTATTTCTAACAATAGTTGATACAACATTAGTTAATTCAGTTTGAGCAGAATCGGATATTTGTTCATAATCTAATTTACCTAATACAGATTGAACTTTTGTTCTTCCTTCTTTTCCAATGTATATTTTTTCTCCAATCTCAAATTCTGATTCATCCAACCCAAGAATTTCAAGTAATGTTAATCGTTCTTCACCCAATGCAGTTACAATTACACCTTCTCTTCCTCTAACTGTTTTTGATCTACCTCGTGTTGAAAAATCTAACACATATGCATATTCTTCATATTTTCGTGATTGGGCAGTTCCCCTTTCCAAAAAAATCACCTAACTATCTAACTATTGTCCTTGATAATTTTGAGAATTTTTTCTAAAGTTTCAGTTAGAATTAATTTTTTCCATCCAAATGTGAAAGAACGTAATTCAGACATTGTTTGTGGGCAAATATTGATTAGTTCAACTGCTTCTTCTTCAGTAATATTACATTCTTTGACCAATTGTTGTTTCATTTTTTTTGCAGAACTTGCTTCCAATGTTGAGACTTTGGAAACATAATCAAAAGTCCATCTTTGAATTTGGTCCATAGTTTCAGGATCTTGATTTTTCAACAACTCTTTTACTTCAGATAATGAAACTGCTTGTTTCTTTTTTACTTCTTCCATTTTATACACCGAATGGTTTGATATGGTCTAATCTAGTGATTAAAGTTTTTGATTTTTCACCCAATTTTACATCTAAAACTACATGTCGTCTACCTACTTCAGTAACAAGTCCGACTTTTCCGTGATAACGTCTATGTGGTAATCCTTTGTGTTGTGAGGAATCAATTTGGACTAGTGCTCTATCTCCAACATTGTACTCTCTTAGTAAGAAAGATACGCCTCTAGGACCTTTTTTTGTCATTACAGATCTAGATTTATGCTTAAATCCATGTGAACGACCAGATGTCTTTTTAGTTGCCATATTAAAAAAATCACTTGTTTGCCCTTATTTTAAGACTAGTATGAAATTTGGCAAGAAGCCATATTGATAAAATGAAAAGAGGAGGGAAATAAGACTATTTCAAATCAGATGATTCAGAATCTGCTGTTTCTGCGCTAACATCAGGAGTTTCTGGAGCTTCTACTTTAGGCTCAGATTTCTTTGTAGTCTTCTTTTTCTTTGTAGTTTCTTCTGGGTCTATTACACCGGCCTCGCCTAGTGCAAATATAACATCCATTTCAGGATGATGTGGACTATCGACCATTCTTGCAATTCTCTTTTTACCTGATTTCTTCAAGTAAACACGATATGTGCTTGTGTGTGCAACTACATTACCACCAACAGGTTTTGTTGGGTCACCAAACATCATGTCAGGAGAAGACATTACCTGATTTGTTGCAATTGCAGCAATATTGTAGGTTTCTGCCAATCTAACTAACAAATGAACGAATTTGTTTAGTTTTTGTTGACGTGTTGCAAGAGTACCTCTTCCGAGATATTCAGATCTAAATAGGCCGACTGCAGAATCTGCTACTACTAATTTGATATTGTGTTCTTTGATTAAAGTACTGGCTTCTTCAAGGATAAGAATTTGATGAGAACTGTTGTATGCTCTTGCAACAATAATGTTGTCAAGTACTTTCTCAGGATCCATTCCATTTGCTTGTGCAATTGAAACAATTCTTTCAGGTCTAAATGTATTTTCACTATCAATGTACAATACACCACCTTCGAGACCTCCTTCTTCCTTGGTTTTTTGGACTTGCACACACATTGTGTGACAAAATTGTGTTTTACCACATCCAAATTCGCCATAGATTTCAGTTAATGCTTGAGTTTCGATACCACCAGCAAATAGTGTATCTAGAGCTTCAGTTGCAGTGGTAATTTTACCAATGGACTGTCTCTTTTTGTATAACTCATTTGCGCTAACAAAATCCTTCTGAATTAGCCCACCTTCAACTAAACCTTCTCTTGCCTTTTCGACAAGTTTTCCTGCAGTTTCAATATCCATACTTGTGAGTTCAGATATTTCTACAGGACCTCTAACTACTAGATCCATAATGTTATGAATTCCAGCATCGTTTAGTTTTCTGGTTGTTACGGGACCAACACCAGCTAAACTTTCCAAAGTTATTTCTTCAGTCATACTGTA
>CACDFH010000023.1 GCA_902552015.1 uncultured marine group I thaumarchaeote
ATGCACGCTAATGAAATACGGTATTTAAACTCTAAATAGATATTACAGTAAAGTACGGTACCTTTATATCGAATAAGATCCATATAGGGATATGAGTCAGTTAGTATATTCTGGAAAATCCTCGTTGATACAGGATTTCATTTTAAAGACTGAACCTGTATTTTTGGTAACAGATGCAGACGAAATGAGATGTTTTGTTTGCAAAAAAGGAATTCAGGATGGAACTTCACTTACTGCAAAAACCCTTGATTCAAAAAATGTAATGTTGTGTGAAAAACACTTTGAATAATTAGTATTCTGCAGGTTTTGTAATTGCACCATTTGCAGCAGATCCTACTAGTGATGCAAATTTTGCAAGTGCACCTGTAGAATAGTTTGGTTCTGGTCTTCTCCATTGTTCTTTTCTTTTAGCTAATTCTTCTTCTGAAACATGTAGATTAATTGAAGAGTCTTCTACATTGATTGAAATTTTATCGCCATCTTTCACTAGTGCAATTGGGCCTCCAACAAATGCTTCAGGAGCAACATGCCCTACCATGAAACCTCTTGTTCCACCAGAGAATCTGCCATCTGTTACCATTGCTACTTTTTTTCCAAGTCCTTGACCTACAAGTGCTGCCGTAGTAGAAAGCATTTCTCTCATTCCTGGTCCTCCTTTCGGACCTTCATACCTGATTACTACAACATCTCCTTCATCCACATCTCCTTTTGAGACTGATTCAAATGCATACTCTTCTCTGTCATAAACTCTTGCAGTGCCTGTAAATTCTGTCATTTCTACGCCTGCAGTTTTAATTACTGCTCCTTCCGGAGCAAGTGATCCTTTTAGAATGACTGCAGTTCCAACTTCATGAATTGGCTGTTCAACTGGTTTTACTATTTGCTGTTCAGGAACTTCTGTAATTAACAATTCATCTAAATTCTGTTTAATTGTTTTACCTGTAACTGTTAAACAATCTCCGTGTATCAAATTCTTATCTAACAATTTTTTCATGATTAATGGAATTCCTCCAATTTTATCTAAACTATTCATTACATAATTTCCTCCCGGTTTCATATCTGCAACATGAGGTGTTTTCTTTCTTATTCTCTCAAAATCATCGTATGTCAAATTGATTCCTGCTTCATTTGCCATTGCTAACAAATGTAAAATTCCATTAGTTGAACCTCCTACTGCATTTAACATTGTGATTGAATTTTCAAATGATTCAAATGTTACAATATCTAATGGTTTTATGCCTAGTTTGAGCAATTCTGAACAGGCTTTTCCTGTTTCATAGACAATCTTGTTTCTTCTTTCATCCTCTGCAGGTGGACTTGCACTTCCTGGCAAAGATAATCCTATTGCTTCAGAAATTGATGCCATCGTATTCGCAGTAAACATTCCCCCACAAGAACCTGCATTAGGGCAAGCAACATTTTCAATATTTTCTAATTCTTCTGCAGTAATTTTTCCCGCATCATAAGATCCTACTGCTTCGTATACGTCAACTACTGTTAATTCTCTTCCATCTAGCATTCCCGGCATTATAGTTCCCCCATAAACAAATACTGATGGAATGTTGAGTCGTATCATTCCCATCATTGTACCTGGCAAGCTCTTGTCACATCCTGCAATTCCTACTAATGCATCATATTGATGTGCACGAACCATAAGTTCAATTGAATCTGCAATTACTTCTCTACTGATTAATGATGATTTCATTCCTTCATGTCCCATTGCAATTCCATCACTTACTGCAATTGTACTGAATTCTCTTGGGGTTGTACCGCCATCAGTAACTCCTTGCTTTGCTTGTTGTGCAAGATTAGGGAGATGTATGTTACATGGTGTTGCTTCATTTCCGGTATGACATACTCCTACCATTGATTTAGCTAAATCTTCGTTAGTTAATCCCATTGCCTTATACATTGCACGATGTGGAGCTCGTGCGGTACCTTCGACAACGTTTCTGCTTGAAATTTTCATTTTACTCACAATCTATTGATTGCTTGTGCATTTAACTCTGCTAGCTGTTTTTCTATGGCTAATTGATCTTCATTTCCATAGGAGATTAGAATGCGGTCATCTTCTTGAATTACATATTGTCTTATATCTTCAACCAGTTTTTCATTGATATAGAATTTTAGTGAATAATCTTCATTATTACAAAACTGTCTTCCATCAGGGAAAACAAAACAATTTTCGTCAACACCAACACTCATTGAATTGAATAAAAATTCTAGTTCTACTCCTGTGGAATGTCTGTGTATTGTATCGCCATCTTGATTTTCAAAGTGAATCCACGGTGTTTTTACCTGATAATTTGGTGTTGAAAAGTCAAATTTATCGCCAAATATGCTGACTAATAGAGATGCATGAATATGCTCATCTCCCAATTTTCCAGCATTTTCTGGGGCTCCTGGGACATTGTTTGTTGAAGTAACAAACTCAAAACAAGCAAATGCAACGATAACTCCAATAGCAGATAAAATTCCTAATGCTTTTAGATTTCTACTTCTGTATTGGGCTGTTCTTTTAGCTGCAAATCCTTCACGTTCTTCTTCTCTCTTTTCACGTCTATTTTTGCCCATTGTTGATTCCAAATTTATCAGACAAATAAATCAATATCGTTTATAGTATCTACGAGTCTATGCATGTATAATGACCATATTTACGGACATAATTGAAGGCAAAAGGCCGGGGTTCATTATTTTTGAAGATGAAAAACATGTTGCAATTTTAGATAAATATCCTATAGATACGGGCCATTCGTTAGTTATACCAAAAAAATCGTATGAGAAGATAACTGATATGCCAAAAGACGAAGTTGCAGAATTATTTTCACTTGTACCTCAAATTGCAAATGCAATTCTCAAGGCTACCGGAGCAGTCGCATTTAGTATTGCTCAAAATAATGGCAAAGAGGCAAAACAAATAATCCCACATGTGCATATTCACATAATTCCGCGTTATGCCGACAAGGCAACAATGTGGACAAAAAGACAAATTCCAACTGATGTTGAACTGTCAAATCTTAAGGAAAAAATCCAATCTTCATTTTAGCTACGATTTGGATTATACCGAAGTATTGCAGCTATATTTCCTAAACTTCCAAGCATAATGCCGTGTTCTGTTTTTCCTGATACAACTTCTACCTTTGTTCCAGTTTGAGATGCAATCAGTGCAATAAAGTCAATAAGATCTTGATCATTTATTTCAAAGTCCATCGCTTTACATTCGGAACATCCCTGACTCTTCAGTTCTGTTTTTCTTGCAATTCTTTTTCCTTGTTCAATAATTTCTTCTTCTACATGCGAGCATCTTTTGCATTTTTTCTCAATCCTGCTCATATTGATATCATCAGAAATTACTACCATTCCGGCTATGTTGTTTCTCAACATTTCAATTACTTCTTTTAGACCATAGCTTCCTAGACCTGAATTTGTATTAATTTCTTGGAAAAGTTTCTCAATAATTTTTTTCTCCTCCACCATTCTGAAATTTGAGAGAATGTCTGAACATTTTGAAAATGCCTCTCTGATACCTTCTGCACCTGAATATGATGCATCAATTGTGGCAATGATATTATTTTGTAATCTATATTCCAAGTATTCATTTTTAATAAAATCCTCCTTTGTAGGACCTGGTCCTGAAACAATCAATCCCTTTACTTTGTAAATATCAATGAAATATTCTCTGGTGATGTGTGCAACTCTATTAAAATAATATTGCAATTCCATTTCTCTTAATTTTTGGAATCTTTTGGCAGATTGTCCTCCTTGTCTGTGCTTGCCTGCAACTCCAGAACCTGTTTCTTTCAAAACTTCTAGTTTATCCCCATGAAGTAATCCCCATCCTGCATCTTTTGCATCAATTGCTAACAATCCAATTATGTTATCATCTTGTAACATATCTTTCAAAATATCGGTATGAAAATGATCATCACATCTGTATAGTGATGTGGTTAAATCTTTAGGCGGTTCAATTTCATAAATTTTTACAACTTCACTTCCAGGAGGGCCGCCACCTTCCCTTGGTAACGCTCCGCAAAATACAACCAATCCTCTGTCTGGTGTTTTTTTGTATAGCTTTAATCGCTGAACTACTTTTGATAATGAATCAACTACGTGAGTTCTGGTCAAGTCTGATTTGATATTATCTGCAGTACCCTGCTCTTCTCTTAGTTGTGTCATAACTTCATGAAGTTGTTGACCTTTTGGAATGTATACTGTGATAAGTTCGGTTCCACGACCTGATTGTTGAGTTAACTCTTCAAGTGTTTTCCTAATTTTGTACATTTTCACAGAATCGACATTCTGAACTTCAAATTTTCCCATTTTCTTTAGTCCTTAAATTAGAATATTAAGTTAGTTGACTGTTCTGACCTTAATAAGAAAAGATTGCTCTACTTACTGGGTATGCAATCGAATACTAGTCAATTATTGGCAGATTGGAAGGAATCAAAGTCAATTAAACAAGCGATGAAGGTTTTGAAGTTAAGATCTAAAACAAAAACTCTCTCTAAATCCACAACAGAAGCCTATTCAACTTGGATTCCTAGATTTATTGATTTTACACATTTGGGTCCCGATGAATTAATTGAAGAAGGATTGAAAGATTCCACAGTTGCAGAAGAAAGAATCGCAGATTTCTATTCTGCTTTGTTGCATGGAAAAATAACCTATGCTCATAAGATTAACACAAACTCACTCAACACTGGCATTTATGGAACATTGAGAGGATTCTATACCAAGAATCGTGTAGATACTCACGGATGGTCTAGTCCTCAAGTTGCTCAACCTGATGTGGATAGAACCGATTCTGATGTACCTCTTTTTGTTGTAGATCCTAAGACACAGAAATTAGATTTGAATCGTGATTTGTTTGTCAAGTTCCTAAAACATTTGAATCCTAGAGATGAAGGAGTTGCACTCTGTTTGATGAGTAGTGGATTGGATGTTTCTGATATTTTGGGATTAACTGTTGACGATATTACTCACCAAGCCGATAAAGAGAGAATATTCATTATGATTGTTAGACAAAAGACTGGTGAATCTGCTAAATCATTCCTTAGTACAGAGGCTACTCGGTACATTCGGAAATATATCGAAAATTACAGAAAAGAAGCCTTTGGTGATGAGAAGGTATTCGTTAATCATGTTGAAACTCATCCTACTGGAATAGTCAACAAGCATGAAGTAGATTACACAAAGCCTATGGAAGTAGCCAATATTGATAATAATTTCAGAAGATGTGCTGTTCAAAAGATGGGTATCAGAATCCAAATTGGAAAACAATCACCTTTACGTCCTAAGAGATTGAGAAAGTGCTTCAAAAGTGGATGCACTAGAGCAGGTCTTGATATTGACATGATTAAGACTTTCATGGGCCAGAAATCTACAGTTTCAAAAGTTTACCTTGGTAAATCTAGAGAAGAATTGGAAACTTACTATCGACAAGCAGAACCATTTCTAACAGTTGTAAAAGATATCAATGCTCATACTGAATTGGATAGACTGCAAATAGAAAACCAGGAATTGAGAAAAGATAACCAAGAAAAAGAAGCGAGATTACGCAGATTAGAAGAAAAAGTGTTCAATTCAGTCATAGATTCTGCTAATATCGATTAATTTTTGATAAAAAAAATTGATTAGACAACGATACTCGTTAGAAAAAAGTTAAGACATTCTTTAAGTATCATAATTCCGTTTTGAATTTAGAAGTTAGGGAAGATACAAACGCCATTGTGTTGTTTTCCATGAACTTAACGGTGGAACGTTAAACATCTTCTCTAACTTTTCGAAATGTTCCACTGTTGAGTAAAATCAACAACAATGAAGAAAATTACAAAGGGTGACATTCGAAAACAATTCGGAAATAAAATCCGAGAATTAATTTTACTTAGTGAAATTAGGAGTAAGCTTCCTTGAATTATTTCCTACGATTAGTAGGCTATGACACAAGCCACAAAGCTAGACGGTCTAGACGAAAAAAGAGAGGGACCCAAAATTGAAACGAGAAGTTTACGACATGAAATTTGGTGGCACTTGTCCGTACTGCATTAGAGATGGAAAGAGAGGACAATACAAAAAGAGATTCAAAACATTATGGCGATTGAAGTTTCATTGTGTCTTTAATCATCCCAATGAGAATTACATGGAAGTAATTGAGAAATTAGCTAGAGAATTAATTGGGGGAATTAGAATTGGCTAGATTCCTACAATGCAGACATCAGAAAGATGAATACCGAATTGTCTTAACCAAAGATTCTCAAGTTATAGAATTATTCTGCTGTACCGAGTGCCGAAATACAATCCGTGATCTCTCGATTATTGACATCCTTGAAGAACGTATGACGAAAGATGGAAGGGTAATTCTGCATTGACTTGGATATTTGTTAAACCGAAAATTGCTAGAAAGAAGAATCAGCTAAAAATTGAAGAATCGTTTTGCAGTTGCCGAGTGGGAAGATATGAAAATTGAGTATGTATCCTGCGTCCACGCGAAGTGAAAATAGAGTAAAACAATTCGAAGATTTACACGATTCAACTAATTGGGCCATAATTCAACATGATGGATGGCATTTACCTGGAACATTTGAAAAACATGATTGGTGTGGTAAATGGGCATATCGTGGATGCCTTAACGTAGCTGGTCACTTTCATAATGAAACTTTTCGAGGTATGGGATATTTGAAAACATTTCAAAGAAGTTGTTTCCGTGCTGATTGTGAAATATGTATGCCGAAATGGATGGGTAGATCCTCAAACAAAGCCACTAGAAGAATCGAAACTTATGAAAAACAATCTCATCGAAAAGTCAAACATATCGTGGTATCAGTTCCCAAGTGGGATTACTGGTTAACCAAGAAAGAACAATCTAAGAAGGCTATGCAAGTTTTGAAATCTTTGCAGTGTGTTGGGGGGGCGATAATCTACCATCCATTTCGATATGATAGACCATTGAAAGAATGGTATTATTCTCCTCACTTTCATGTCCTTGGATTTGGATGGATAACTGGCGTAGCAGAAAATTATTCAAAGAATGGATATTTTGTCAAGAACCTCGGGACCCGAGATTCAACTTTCTCTACATTCTACTATCAGTTATCTCATGCAGGGATTAAGAAACGAAATCATTCTTTGGTATGGTTTGGTGATTTATCATATAGCAAATTGGAAGTAGAGAATTTTGACAATGATGGCATGAAGTGTCCAATATGTGAAGAAAAATTACACGAATTAGTTTTGATAGGTGACATATCACACAAGCCACCTGATACGGATATTGAATTAGCAGTTGATGTTGATGACTTTGCTATTGTAAAATATGAAAGAGATGAAGAAGATGAGAGAGAAGATTACAATCCTAGATTAGAAATAATGAAACAAATTCTCAATGAAACGTTTTAGATATTTGATTGTGGTAAAAGAAATTGTCATACCCGACCGAAAGAAGTTGAGAAAGTGTTCTACCTTCCCGATGTTCTCAACTCTTTCATTCTTACTGTAAATCGATTGTGAGTCAAATATTACTGGCTCATATAGAGTAGGTTTTCTCTAGTGACTAGGAGAAAAACAAAAAAAAAAAGATGTTTTTCTGTTTTTACTTGCTACAGTTGTAATTCTCATTGATTGAGGTATATTTGCCAGTTTTTTCCTTCTTTTTACCTAGCCATAGCTCTTTTTCTTGTTTTAATCGCTTGATTAGGTAGTTATCTAGCTGTTCATAGGTAGAGAAGGCTCTTTCTCTTTTCGATTTAGGATCTGGTGACTTTGTTGCACAGTTATGACAAAGCCATCCAGTTCCATGTGACTTGTTTGTAGAATAAGCCACTCGATATTCTTGTTGACCGTGTGTGTATGTGACCGTTAGAAGTAGAACCCTGCATTTATCACAACGAGTTGTTCTGAAATATTTATCAGACCATGCTCTGATTAAATCAGGACTTCGATTCCACGGCACAAAATATTCTGAAAGTCTTTTCTTTTTATAACCACAATCAAATTCTGCTCTTATCTAGAAATTGATTTTTGGTCAATTAGGTGAATTGATTTAGAAAATAATATCATGGCACTAGTAGGAGCTTTTGTTGGTATAGCCATCATGCTCGGAATCAGTGTCCAAATTCTAGGAAATTCAGTAGCAGATTGTTCAGGTTTACCTGGATATGATGCCAACACACCTGCCTCATCTACTGGATGGGCCGCAACTTGTATAGACTCTAATGCTCAAGTGCAATCTGCATTTGGATTATTATTGGTAGTCTTGATTGTCGTAAGTGCTGTTGTAATCTTAACGGTAATCAAATTACTGTAGATTCTACTAAAAGGGCGTGTTTTCTTTTTTTTATTCTATTAAGGTTGTCAACATCATTTACCTTGGAATATTAAGGTGATTGTATACTTTTTTCATTTCATGAATTTCCAAGCTCTTGGAATGCCTGTTCAAATCTATCAAATGGTTGCGCACCTATTATTCTATACAATTCGTTGTCATTGAAT
>CACDFH010000024.1 GCA_902552015.1 uncultured marine group I thaumarchaeote
CGCAAATATCTTCTCTCAAGTTTTCTCAAAAATGGGATATCAGGTATTTGGAAAACGTGAATATTATTCTAACATAAAAGGAGAACATAGCTACTTTGCAGTTCGAGTTTCTGATAAACAAATTCGTTCTAGCATAAAAGGTACAAATATGCTGATTGCATTTGATGCCGAAACTATTTTTCGTCATGCTAATGATGTATTAAAAAATGGAATTGTGATATATGATTCAACTTTAGAAAATGTGAAAGTTTCAGATGTTATTACATTTGATAATGATTTTAAAGAAAGGCTAGGGTCTTTCTTAAAATCCAAAAATAAAGAAGACACTGTTAAAGGAATTTTGGAGTTGGCATCTGAAAATGGTGTATCGATACACTCTGTCTCTTTTCGCAGTCTTTTGACTGAACTTTCTGAAAAATTAGAAAACCCTCGAATAAAAAATATGAGTCGTATGTTCAATGTTTTGGGAGTTTCTCTTTCACTAGGATTGTTAATGATACCTTCAGAAAAATTAACTGAATCTGTAAATTCAATTTTCTCAAAGAAAAAAACTATTGCTGAAATGAATGTATCTGCTGCAAACTTTGCTTACAATTACGCTGCAGCAAAATTTGAAAATGCTGGTATAAAATTTGACACGCATGAAATTGAAGAAAATACACTTTTAGTTCAAGGATATTACGGAACATCAATTGGAAAAATAATAGCAGGGTGTAGATTCCAATCATATTATCCAATTACGCCTGCAACTGATGAAAGCAATTTTCTTGAAACCAACGAAATACTTGAGATTAATGAGGATCGTCCTGGTTCAACACTTGTTATTCAAACTGAAGATGAAATTTCTGCAATAGGTATGGCAATTG
Source organism: uncultured marine group I thaumarchaeote (assembly GCA_902552015.1). Taxonomy (GTDB): domain Archaea; phylum Thermoproteota; class Nitrososphaeria; order Nitrososphaerales; family Nitrosopumilaceae; genus Nitrosopelagicus. The sequence goes on from CACDFH010000024.1 coordinate 867, forward strand.
GTTCGTCCTTAACAGGTGTACGTTCTGCAACATGTACGTCTGGACCTGGTTTTGTACTAATGATTGAATGTTTGAGTTGGGCAGGAATCAATGAAGTTCCTGTCGTGATTACATTTTATCAAAGAAGTGGTCCATCTACTGGTTTACCTACACGTCATGGTCAAGATGATCTACTATGTGCTATTAATTCTGGTGTCGGTGAATTTCCTAGAATTGTTTATGCATCCGGTAATGTATCAGATAGCTTCTATGATACAGCCAATGTGTTTAACTATGCTGATATTTTTCAGGTTCCTGTCATACATATGATGGACAAATTCATTGCTAGTTCTGTTACTACTTGTCAACGATTTGATGAAACCAAAATCAATATTGATAGGGGAAAATTACTTGATGAAGTTACTTCAAATGATTACAGAAGATTTGAACATACCGAAGATGGACTATCTCCTAGATCAAAATTAGGTTTAGAAAATGGAATATTTTGGAATACTGGTGATGAAAGTGATGTTGAAGGTCATATTTCTGAAGATCCAGTTAATCGTGTACAAATGATGGATAAAAGACAGTCTCGTCTTGACTATATACTTGAAAAAATCCCTGAATCTGAACAAATTGTGAAACACTCTGATGGTGAATTTTGTGTAGTTTCTTGGGGTTCTACTCAAGGTCCTATTCTTGATGCAATTGAAATGTTGAAAAATGAAGGAATTAACATTGGATTTGTTGAAATAAAACTTTTACATCCATTTCCAAAAGATCTCTTAAAAAAATTATTTTCAAATTCTAAAACCATTATTGATGTTGAGGCAAACTATAGTGGTCAATTAGGTTCGTTAATTAAACAAAATTTAGAAAAAGATCCTGATTATTATATTCTAAAATTCACAGGAAGACCAATGACGTGTACCGAATTATATGATACATTAAAGAAAATTGTAAACAATAATGCTAAGAAAAGGGAGGTTTTGACATATGGCGCTTAAGGTAGGAGACTACAAAACAGATGTTCACAATGATTGGTGTCCTGGATGTGGTGATTTTGGAATTGTAAATTCAATTCAAATGGCTTTGGCAGAAATGGAAATACCTCGTCATGAAACCGCAATATTTTCTGGTATTGGCTGTTCTGGAAAAACATCTCATTTCATCAATGTATTTGGAGTTCATACTTTGCATGGACGTGTATTGACTTTTGCACAAGGTGCAAAAATATCTAATCCAAATCTGAAAATCATAGCTGTTGGTGGTGATGGAGATGGTCTTGGGATAGGTGCTGGTCATTTTGTTGCAGCTGGTAGACGTAATGTAGATATGACATACATCATATTTGATAATGCGGTATATGGATTGACTAAAGGTCAAGCATCACCTACTTTAAAATTAGGTGAAAAAACTAAATCATTACCTACCCCGAATACAAATTATAATGTAAATCCAATTGGACTTGCAATTGCTAGTGGTTTTACATTTGCAGCAAGGGCTTACTCCTATGATATTCGTCATTTAAAAGATATGATCATTGCAGCAATTAATCACAAAGGTTTGGCATTTGTAGATGTTCTACAACCTTGTCCAACATACAATGATATCAATACGAGAGATTGGTTTAATGGAGTAGATAGGAAAGATGAAACTACACAAAAGCCTATGCCACGCATTTACAAATTGGAAGATACGGATTATGATCCTGTAGTACACTATAGTGATGAAACTGAACTAAATCAGAAAAAAACACAGGCTATTGTAAAATCACTTGAATGGGATAATCAAATCCCAACTGGAATATTTTATAAAAATGAACTAATTACTCCGTACACTCGAAGATTGGTTGATAAAATTCCAAATTATATAGAAAATCCTTCGGCTTTACAAAATATCTCAAAAAATCATACTCCTATAACAAAAATTAATGAAATACTTGACTTATACAAAGTCTAGTCATCTTGACAAATGATTATTAGACAGTTTTTTCTATTTTACAACTATTGAATATAACTGAGGTTAACAGAATATTTCGAAAATCAATTATTAATGAATTTTTTATTCCTGAATTGACAAAGCTTGATTTTAAGAAATCAAATGTCAAACATCCTGAAATCCCTACTGACGGTCTGATGCAATCTAATTTACTTCATATTTTCTTTGATGTTGAAACTGGGAATGATTATCCTGACGGTGATGAATGGTTCATCACCGAATTTCTCTTCCCATATGAAATGAAATTACCTGACAATCTCAAAGGAACTGATTATTTTACAACTATCTCTGTAGAAGAGGGAAAAAATTTTTGGCATCATCGCGAATTAGTTCGTTACAAATATGGAAAATCAAAGAAATTAGATGAATCCTTAGATTTTATAGAATCAAAGTATAAAGAACTACATGAATTAGTTGAACCTCTTGAAAAAGAGATTAAGTAGATAACTTCCATCCCTTTTGAGAATTCACAAATTTTTTCTCATTTGTAAATACTGTATTTAGTCTCCATCTTGCTGCTTCTTGATCAAAATTGTAAATCACTTTTTTCACGCCTTTTGGAAGATTTTCCTCATCTAGATGATATGGTAATAATTCAACAACAAAATCTATTTTTTCAACTTCCATCTTAAACCATTGACTCTGATCAGATTGAATAATAAAATTAATGTCTGGTTCTCCTGAAAAATTCAATTCAATTCTTAGTGCTTTACCATCTCCTCTCCTTCGTTTCATTTCTTTAAAAACTCCTTTTAGTCTGTCCCATTCTTTATAGTCAAACCATTTGAAAAACTCCTCATTAAATGAATATGGAAAAGCTATCTCTAGGTGGCTAACAAATTTTTCTTCATACGTGTTTTCTATTTCTTCATCATCTGTTTGAAATCTCTTATCTAAAATACTTGTAATTACATTAATTTCCCATGGAGAAATACCATAATGTTTCATAAATAATGGTTTTATTTGATCTGACACGAACTCTATTCTTCTAATTAATAATTAAAGCTTCAAAGTGTATGCAAATATTTCCACAAATACATTGCGCCTACAGTTCCAATCATAAACAACATTGGTTTCCATGCAAAAACTGGTATGTCTGGAGTAACTAATTTTATCTTGTATTCATCTAAAACTTTGTTAACGTATTTGCTGATTCTTTTATTCAAAATATCATATTTTATTCCATTTTTCTTTAAAATTGATTCAATTTCATAAATAACTGCCGTACGTTGACTGAACAAGTGTTGCAAGTAATCTCTTGATATTTCGACCTCACCTTGAATTGAAATGCTGTTTTCTGTATTGGAAAATAATCTGACATGCATTTCCCATGGCTTTTTCAATTTCAATGATAGTCCATCTCCAATCTGTAATGGTTGCTTATGTTCAAATTTCACTGTTGTAAATCCTTCATCAAATAGAATTTTTCTCATTTTTTCTGCACTCTCTTTAACAATCAAATGCAATTCTTCAACTCCTGTCATTTTATCAACATGAATCTTGTCATCTTTATTATCTTCACACAAAATTGTTTTAGGATATTTAGTTACATATTCCATTAAACCATCTTCAAGAAATCTCATATTTAATGCTAATCTGAGTAACAAATACTCATTAAATCAATTACTTATCTAACTATGTGAAATCACAATCTATTCCAATCTCAAAAATTCTAAAAAACTATAATCTTTGTGAATACTGTACTGGACGTTTAATCTCAAAATTAGTTGGAAAACCATCTTCTAAGTTACTTGGAAAAAAATATCTGATTAATTATGGAAAACTATCTAATGGTAAATGTTTCATATGCAAAAATATCTTTGAAAATTTTGGCATGATGTTATCTAACATATATGAAAAATCAAACAATGTTGATTTCAAAACATTCAATCTTGGTATAATCTTAAAAAATTCATATCTTGAAAGAGACGATTATGTAAAATCAAAATTTAAGCTTAAAGGAATTGAAAACATCAAATTTGGCATCTCTACTGAGATTGCAAAAAAAATATCTCGAAGAAAAAAATCCGTACGAGTTGTAAATGAACCTGAACTATTCATACAAGTAAATTTTAAGGATGAATCTTGTACAATTAGAACAAAGCCCATTTTTGTTTATGGTCGATATAATAAAAAAATTAGAAAATTACCTCAAAAACAAACATCATGTAAAAAATGTAATGGGATTGGTTGTCATAACTGTAATTTCAAAGGGTTGGAAACTTTAGAGAGTGTAGAAAGTAAAATATCTAATTTTCTGATAAAAAAATTTGATGCAAATCAAGTTAAAATTAATTGGATTGGAGGTGAGGACCAATCTAGTTTAGTTTTAGGTGATGGTAGACCATTTTTTGCAAAAATATTAAATCCTAAATGGCGAAATAAGACGCTACGTAAATCTCTGAAATTAGAAGGCGTATCTTTATCTGAATTAAAAAAAATTCCAATCCCGCCTAAAGGCTCAATTTCCTTTAAATCCAAAGTTTCAATAATTGTTGATACTGAAAAACCACTCTCAATTACTCAATTAAAAAAATTAGACGTCTTGAAAAATTCTCAAATTCTTGATAATACTAAAAATAAAAGGAATAATCAAAAACAAATCTACAAAATAAGTTACAAAAAGCTAGGAAGAACCTCATTTCTTTTAGATTTATTACTGGATGGTGGAATTCCAATCAAATCTTTCATTCAAACCTCTGAGACAAATCCTAACGTGTCTGAATTGTTGGAAAATCAATGTAAGTGTAAAAGCCTTGACTTCAAAAACATCATTATCTAAACAAATCAGGTTTTTTATACTAATTTTTCTAATTTAACTATGAGTCCTTTAGAAAAAGTGTCCAAATCTTTTGAAAACAACATTATACCAAAACCAATGTATGAATTAATTCAAAAAAGATTTTCTCTTGTATCTGATGGAATTTCAAGAATTGAACAAGCATCGTCAATTAAATTTCCTATTATTTATGTAGAACCTTCGATTATTGTTTCTGGAAATACTGCCTCCCTTGATATAGGAATTTTGTATGCTAGAACTATCCCATTAGTTGTAAAAAATTCAATTCATGTCGTAATACAGATATCTGCACCACTAGTTGCTTTTGGTCTAAAAGGAACAATTCATGCAATTCTTGCCCATGAATTTCTTCACTATTTAGAATTAATGACACGTTTATCTGATAATGAATTAATTTCTGATGAAATTTCAAGTAATTTGTTTGAAAATGTTTATTCTGATAATACTAGATTGCTTGAACCTAGAAGTGTCTTCAATGATCCTACTTTGATCTCACATATCACCAAAAGATTCCCTTCTGGATTTCGTGATTACAAATTAGAAGATAAAGTACTCAAACTTTGGATTGAAAAAAAATTACCTGTGTCTAAAATTTCATTAGATACTAACACTGTAAAACTAAATGCAACACAATTATCAAACATAAAACTCGATGAATTGTTATTACAACAACTTGAAATTATTAAGGCAAAAAATTCTAAACTACGAAAGAAAAAACTTTACTGAATAAATTCAGTATCGCCACATTTGCCACAAGTTCTTCTATTCTTATGGTTTGCCATAAAAACACCTTTTCCACATCTAACACATGTTTTTCTCTCTCTTGACACTTTATCATTATCTACTTTGTAATACTGACTTACTTTAGGACTAATTCCTTTGTGACCTTTTTTCTCTACAGGCATTACTCTTTCTTCTCCTCTTCAGCAGGTGCTTCAGCTTTTGCTTCTTCAGCAGGTGCTTCAGCTTTTGCTTCTTCAGCAGGTGCTTCAGCTTTTGCTTCTTCAGCAGGTGCTTCAGCTTTTGCTTCTTCAGCAGGTGCTTCAGCTTTTGCTTCTTCAGCAGGTGCTTCAGCTTTTGCTTCTTCAGCAGGTGCTGCTTCAGCATCCTTCTTTGCTTGCCTTTCCAATCTTTCAAATATTGTTGGATTAACTTGCTTCTTTGCTAATTCTTCATTATCATAAACATAGAACATACCTGTAACATTTGGTCTACCTGTTTGATTTTTCATATTGATTGCAATTACTGTCTTATCTGACAAGTTGAATTCTTTTGTAATCATGTCTACTGCTTCTTTTCTCTTCAGTTTTCCTCCAAGACCTTGGAAATTACATGTAATTTCTCTTCTTGAGAGGAATGAATTTTCAATATCACTCACTGTTTCAATCATTGACATATAGCAAAACCTCTGAATAGTTCTTATAAATCTTCAATGAATTGACAAGAAATTTAAGAAATTCTAATCCCTACTAGTCATGGAACGCTACATGCTTCATCTAAAAAATTCATCAGATCTAAATCGAAAAATGGCTAAAGATATTTTACGAAAATCCAGGGTTATCACGTCTGGAATGAATCGAACTTTGCGTGATTGCAGGGTATCAAAAAAATATGTTGAATTAGATACAACAATAGCTAAATCTGATTTAGATGAATTAATTGATAAATTATCATCAATTGGTCCATTAGATCATGCAAAACATGTGGTTGAAGAAATTGTTGAAAAAGAAAAAGCGATTTCTGAGGGAATAGATTATTTCAATAATGAAAGATTTTGGGAATGTCATGAAATCCTTGAGGGTGTTTGGAAAAATTGTGATGGTAATGAAAAATTCTTGGTTCAAGGTCTAATTTTAGTTGCAGCAGGATTGGTTCACTATCAAAAAGATGAAGATCAAGTTTGTATTAGTATATTCAATCGTGCGTTAGAAAAATTAGAAAATTCAAATGGTCAATACCATAATATCGACATTGATAAAATTAAACAAACTGTTACTGAAATGGTAAATTCAAAATCTGTATCTAGCTTTTTGATTTAATAATCTCAATTGCTTTACTCACTACTTGTGCACCTTCTAACAATCCAATTTCACCTTTTTTCGCAAATTCTTCGGTAAATCTCTCTGAACCATCATTTGTAATTCCATCTCCTGAAATTAATACCGGAACTGGATCGTCACTATGGCCTTTGTTAATACATGGAGTTGCATGATCTGCTGAAATCATAACTGCAACT
>CACDFH010000025.1 GCA_902552015.1 uncultured marine group I thaumarchaeote
TTGTTCCTTGGGGAACTTTTCTACCAAATCCGTCCTCCGCAGCTGCTGAAAAAGTACCAGTTGTTTTACCTGATGGCTCACAAGCCAATGTTTTCACTTTTCCAATTAATCATGCTGAAGTTATTACTTATCCAAAAACTGGTGATTCAGTACTTGATGAAGAAGCATTCAGAAAATGGCAATTCATCAGACTACCAGAAAAATTTGGTGGCGATAAAAACGAAGTTTCATCATTTAGAGCTTATAGTATGATTTGTCTTCATCTTTGGTGTGTATGGAAGTACTGGCCACAAGAAGGACGTATGAGAGGTGAATGTCCATGTCATGGAAGCATGTATGATCCTGTTACTGGAACTGCATTTGCAGGACCTGCATCATTACAAGCACCACCTTCTGACACATTACCTGAATTAAACTTTGAAGCTGATGCTGATGGAAATTTATTTGTAACACCACCCCAATGGGGACCAAACAAAAATGGAGTTGTAGGATATGGCCGTTTCCCTAAATAGACGCAACGGCACTCTTGCCTTTATCTATTGGATATGGGATGGTCTTGACAGAACAATCTTTACTGCAATAAAGTTCTCGTTCCCTGCAAGATTTGTAAGTCCATTTGGATTTTTGGGAATGCTTACATTCATCACTTTCATTATTCTTGGTGTAACTGGCGCGTTACTCATGTTCTATTATGAGCCGATTCTTGACAGAGCGTGGGATAGTGTAGAGTTTATCAATAACGAAGTTCCATTCGGATTCCATATTCGTAACATACACTATCACGGTTCAAACGCAATGGTAATGCTTGCATTACTTCACATGTATTACCAATACTTCAGCGGACGTTACAAAATTAGAAATGAAATTTTATGGGTTACTGGTGTTATTTTAGGAACTGTAACAATTCTTGAAGCATTTACTGGTTATGATATTATATTCAGTGAACGTGCAGAACTTGCAATCAGTATTGCGGCGTCACTTACAAATGCTATACCGATAGCAGGGCCGACGATTCGAGACGCGGCGTTTGGAAGCGGATTCTCTGACTTTGTACTGAGATTCTATACTCAACACGTGTTTGTCTTACCAATAGTCATGTTAGGATTGATGGCAGTTCACTTCCCACGATTCTTAGTATTTGATGTACCAATGGTTATGGCAGTTGCAGGTGCAATTCTAATTACTGGTGGTGTATTCCCAGTTGATTTAGGATTTAAATTCCAACCGACTGTGCCGCCAGGTATTACTGTTCCAGAATGGTATCTTACAGGATTGTACGCCTTCCTGCGGACTCAATATGATAAATTTGTCACAGGTGTGTTATGGCCTGGAATCTTCATCGCGGCGATTATGCTGGTTCCGTTCCTTGATAGATATAAAAAATTCTCATGGAAAGATAGACCTTGGGTTACAGCATTTGGTATAGTCGGACTTGCTCAAATATTGGTTACAACATACTGGGGATTCTATATCCCAATTGACTCTACACTCCCATTAGTAGAGAGACTCGTAATTGATCCTATCAATCTCTATGTCGTAATGATCTTACTAATTCCATTAGGAATTGGATTTAGCTACATGATGATTCATCTGGCCAAAGAGGCTGAAAGAAAGGCCAAATTAGCAAAAGACAAGGGACCAAAGAAGGTAGCACAGATTGAATTTTCTGAAAAATGGATTAATTGGATTATCATTGCATTAATCGCATTCCAGGTATTCTTGAACTTGGCAGCATATAACGCAGCACTAAGTGGCATGAATAACATGTCTTTATTCTTCGCTGGATTGATTCTGATAGTATTTGCAGGAATGTTCCATGTTTACAGATATGCAATGGGTCAGGCAAAAACTGCTCCACCACCACCAGGAGCAAAGCTAAGAGCCACAAAATCTATGGTTGGTACTCACAAAGAATTACCTGACGGAGGCGAAACTTCATCCGGTGATGGTACTGCAAATGTTGAGGCTCAAGAAGAATTACTTGGAAAAATTGAAGAAAAAATAAAAACCACAGAAAATCCTGATGCCACAGTATCGCCTGACGCTCCTGAAATAAAGGCAAACAATGCTGACTTGGACTTGAAAAAAGACACAGATATTGGTATGTCAGATCTCAAAAAACCATAAAAACTAACTAAGCTTTATAAGACTTCTAGAAATCAAGCTAGCTATTGAGTGCAACACAAACTAAATCAAGTCATGCATACGGAATAGGAATTCTGGTTATGATTGTTGCACTTGGGGTAACAATTACTTGGTATACTAGTTATTGGCTACCTGAAGAAAATCAGAAAGTTTTCGTTGATGAGCATGTTCTAAATCCTGATGGTGAAACAGTTGTGAATATAATTATGGGTTCTGCAACTCCTGAGCAAAAAGACAACTACATGCCAAAATTAATTCAAGTTCAACTGACAATTGATAACAAAGTGAGGTGGATAAACCAGGATGAAGTTCCTCATACTGTAACTCCTGACAGTTACGACCCTGATGAGATAACTGATCCTTACAGTGGAGAGTTTGGTTCAATTGGTGTTTTAATGCCTGGTGAAGAATACGAATTCTTATTCACAAAAGCTCCTCCAAACGGTGCATGGACAATCACATACCATTGTCACCCACATCCTTGGATGACAGGTACTATTGAAATCACAAAGTCCAGATTCTAGGCTGAATAATTAGCAAATAACTGAGCATTTTCTACTTCTTTATGTTGTTGAATTATTGATGCACGAAATTTTACATCATGTTCTTCGGTTGGCTCAAATTCAATTGTAGCGATAAAATCCACTTTATTTTCTGGAATTACATTTTTGTTTACAAATAATCTTGAAACATTTTGTGTAATTTTTTTTCCATTATATTCTCTCCAAACAACTAATTCATTTGAACCAAGAATCTGTGTATTAATGACTACTCCATCATATAGTCCTGAATAATTAACTGTGATATGTCCAACTATTTCTTGATGTGGTTTGATATCCATACTTTCTAATTTTATCTCAATATCTTTCATTGATTTTTTAACGATTCATTGAAAATAAAAACTTTAGAGCGCGCGGGGAGGGCTTCGATCCCTCGACCATCGGATTAGAAGTCCGACACTCTATCCATGCTGAGCTACCCGCACAAAAACTTGCCGGCAGATTGCAATATTAATCGTTATCCTAGCCATTTCTTGGCAAAACTATCTCTTTCATTTTTGAACAAAAATTGTTGCCCATACCCTGCATATTCTCCAAAATGATCAACTATTTTGTTATGTAACTCATCATATGTTTTTTCTGTAATTGTTTTTGTTGAAATTTGAAATTCTTTTGAATAATATTTTTGTAGTATACGTAAAACCCATCTATCTAAGGGAACTGCTTCTAATTTATCAAGTGAAAATAATAGTATACAATCTGCAACTTTCTTACCTATACCAAAAACTTGACACAAATTGTCTCTTGCTTCTTGATAATCTTGTTTTTTGAGAGATGGGAAATCAATCGTCCCTTTGTTTACTGCTATTGCTGCTTTTTTAACATACTTGGTTCTATATCCTAATCCACATTTTGCAATTTCATTTATTGATGCATTAGCCAATTTTTCAGGTTCAGGAAATAGGAAAAACTCATTTTTATCTACTATCTTTTTTTCGCCAAATTTTTGAGATAACTTTTGAAGTCGAGTTTGAATATTTGGGATATTTGAATTTGATGAAACAATAAATGAAATATAACATTGAAACGGGTCTTGTCTTAAAATTCGCATACCGGGAAAGTTGTTTATTGCTTTTTTCATTACTTTATCTTTTGATAATTGTTTCTTAATTCTCTGAAAATCATCATCAAATCTGAAAAAATTATGAATATTTTTAGATTTTACATCTAACTTATCTTCCAAAATTAGTATCTTTTTTCCATCAACTCCATACCATTTTGAATCAATTTTTTTCCATAAGAAAACCTGACCGCTATTTATGGTGTCATCAATATTTATCTCAAACTTGTCTTTCAATTCAGATAATTATTTTTTCATCTAATTTTGCAGCATGTGCTTCAAACCCAAATTTTTCGTGAATCTCTTCGGCAAATCGTGTGCATGATTCATCATCTCCATGAACAGTCATAATTCTTGGATTTCCTTTGAGATTTTTAATCATTTCAAATAGACTATCTCTATCTGCATGACCTGAAAACTGGAATTGTTTCACTTCAGCTTTTACATTAAGATCTTTTCCGCGGGTTTGAACTTTACCTGTATCCAATAATTTTTTTCCAGGAGTTCCTTCTCCTTGATATGATACTAAAGCAATTCCATTTTTGTCACTAAATGACAATTCCTGTAAATAATAAACCGCATTTCCTCCAACCAACATTCCTGCAGGTGAAATAACTACACAAGGTTCTTTCAACGCTTTCTTTCTCTCATTATGATCTCTTACTGCTACAACCTTGTCCATGACATTTTTGAAAATTTCTGGGTTTCGAAGATATTCTGGATATCTCAAAAGTACCTCATTTACCTTCAATGCCATTCCATCCATGATTATTTTATGCTTAAATCCTGAGTTGATTAGAACACTGGCAACTTCTTGTGAACGTTCAACTGAGAATGATGGAATGAAAAGTGTACCTTTTCTGTCTATTACCTCGTTTGCAAAGTCAATTAGTCCTTTCTCAGATTCATTTCTAGGCATTTGATTTTCTTGAGAGTATGTGCTCTCTGTAATCACCATGTCTACCTCGCCAATATCCATATCTGCAGGTGGTAACAACCTTGAACCTCTCAAATTAATGTCTCCTGTATAGAATAATTTTTTATTATTCGATTCTACTAAAACAGTACTTCCTCCTATCACATGTCCTGATGAACGAAGTTCAAATGATGCATTTCCTCTAGTAATCTTTTCTTTAAAACCAATTATCTTTGACTTTTGCATCATATTATCAATCTCTGGAATACCAAAAGAATGTGAATTTTTTTCAATTTTTATCATATCTTGAATTAGTAATTTACTTAGATCGAATGTTGGGGCTGTTCCATAAACATTACAATTTCCGCTCACAAACAATGATGGAACACATCCTGAATGGTCCAAATGTGCATGTGTTATAATTACTGAATCAATATCTCTTGGTTTTACATGAAGTGGGTATGTAGGTGGGGCACCCCTTGGTTTTCCAAACATTACTCCATAATCTAACAAGAAATTTGTTCCATCACAATTTACTTGAAAAGCTGATCGCCCTACTTCACCAGCTGCGCCTAAAACCTTGATCTCCACGCAACACAAATTTGAACTCTGTCTTATATCTTAGACTCTTCACATTGTACCATGTGGAAAATTGCCAATAGCTTTAATTAGTGGAACCTAACTTTTGATCAATTATGGGAAGAACCTATGCAGAATGGGAAGCCACACAAGATCAAGCACTTGTTGCTAAAGTTCGCGCAGGCGACGAAGCAAACAAAGTCCTATTAAATCAAATTAACTGGATTTGGGTAGCAAATCTTATGGGCGGAAAACCAGAACTTAACCCTTCATCCGCAGAACTATTGGATTGGGTAACATCTGGCCAAATCGATGCAATGAGAAAGTAATTTCTTGTTTATCGTTTTTTCTTTTGTTTTATTTTCTTAGTTTTAGTCGATCTATTTCATAACGCTGTTAACGATCTAGTTCATGGTTTAAATAGTAAATGCGGTCAAACAATGTTAGAATGCCAATCGCAATCATTCCAGACATTGACGAACAGAGATGTATCGGATGTGCACTATGTGTAGAAATCTGTACTTCTCTTGGTCCGGATGTACTCCGTGTAAAACCTGTAGAAGGTTGGAAACGTGGTAAAGCATTTGTCTTCTATCCTGAAAGATGCATCACAGATGGTGCATGTATTGGAGTTTGTCCAACAAAATCCATTTTCTGGATGAGACCAATGAATTACACAGCTGGTCAACCAGTTCCACTTCACAAGAACGGTGTATTCATCAACGGATGGGCTGAAGACGCTGCATTATAGGCACGTTTTCAAAAACCTCTTTTTCTTATTTTATTTTCATTTAATTATATGATCTCTAAAATTATTTCATGTCAAAAATCTCAAGTCTAATTGGAATTGTAACAATATTTTTTGTTTCACTAACCGTAATCTCAATAATCTTTCCATCATTATTTTCATCCATATTTGGAAAATTCTCAAACAATCTAATTCCATATGAAGTTGGAATATTAGGAGTTCCTGTAATCTTATCAAATCTTGGATTGTTAATCTTTGGAGTTATTTATTATAAGAAAAAATTCCCTTCTTCAATTTTAAATTCTATAGATAAAATCAGAACTTTTGAAATTCCAAAAAAACCTACTTTGATTATTTTATTGATAATTTTTTCAATATACATTGGCGTTTCTTCACCGGAATTATTACTTGATGAATCTAAACAATGGGGTGATTATGAAATCCTGGAAGATGCATTAAAAATATGGCCTGATGGTGAATCTGAAAATATCTACATCGAAGAACAAAATGACCGCTATGTACGTATGCTTCTTTTAGATGCGTCTCAAAAAATATTCCAAAATATCAAAATTTTACCTTTTGTTGCCTCCATCTTGGTAATCTTATTTACATATCTCCTAACAGTTCAGATTACTGAAAAAAGATTTGCTGGAATAATTGCAATTCTCATCTTAATCCAAAGTCATACATTTCTTAGATTTGATACAGTTGCAGTATATGAAAACTTCTGGGTATTATTCTATCTCTTATCCATATATGTCATAAAAAAACAATGGATTCTTTCTCCAATTTTCTATATTCTTTCCTTTTTCACCAAGGCATTTGTTGCACCATATTTTGTAATGACACTATTTTTTGCAGCAAGAACTTCTATTTCAAACAAAAAGAAGATTTTTCTTCTAATATCGTATATGGCAATAATAGGAATTTCTGCTCTAGTTGTATTTTCTGGTGATACAATATACCCAAATGTCATACAAATTGATGCATCAAAATTCTTCATTGGTCTTGCCACATTCGGACCTTTACTGAGATATGATTTCCTTTTACTAATGACAATTTTACCTGTTACCGTTGGATTAACACTACTTGCAAAAAATAGCATTAAGGAAACAGATTCAATTTTGTTTTTGATTTTAGGTACTTTGTTGGCAGGTCCAATTCTTATAGTATTCACAAATTTCTATGAAATTCTTCCTTACAGGTATATTCCACTAATTGTATTCTTTGCAATTGGAATTGGAATGTTTTTCTCTAAAAAGCCTAATTCTTGATAATAGTCCATTGAACTTTTGCAGTATCTGTCTTTTCCATCTGTATTAATGGAATAAACGCTTCAAAAATATTCACGCTATATCCACTCATTTCTCGTTCCAATGTTAACATTCCTAGGTGATCATCATTTGAAAGCATTGTATTTTCTTTTTGGAAAATCTCAAAACCGTTGTCGTATTTCAAATAGTCTTTTTCTGATAAATCATTCCACCATTTTTCAGTAAATTTTGATGGTAAATATCGTGCATTATTTGATTCAGTAACTGCGATGAGATTTTCATCTTTATCTCTAACTGTAACTAAAACATGAACATCATACATAGAATCATTTGTTGAAATAGTAGGTGATTCACTTAACAAACTAGCTCTTGCTTGTTTTATTTTTTCATTATTTGGATCAATCATTAGTATTTTTGTAAAAACCTCAAAAGATTTTTCATATTCTTTTAACATTTTTAATGCAATTGCTTTGTTAGTTAATGCTGAAAGTCTATCTGGATCAATT
>CACDFH010000026.1 GCA_902552015.1 uncultured marine group I thaumarchaeote
TAGTAATTGTCTCAAATGCAGGTGGCCCTGCAATAATTTCAACTGATGCATGTTCAAAACTTGGAATTAAAATGGCAAAAATTGAAGAGATTAGAAAAAAAATTGACGCTGTAATTCCTCCGTGGGGAAGTTCACGTAATCCAGTAGACATTGTAGGTGATGCAGATTTCAATAGATTTGAAAATGTGTTGAATGAAGTACTAAAACACAAAAATGTTGGCTCTGTAATTTCAATGTGTACTCCTTCTGCTACTTTGAATTATGATAAACTTGCAGAAGTTATAGTTTCAATGTCAAAGAAATACAAAAAAACAATGTTAGCTAGTTTGATGGGATTAGATGAAGGAATAACAAATCGTGAAATCTTAGCAAATGGTGATGTTCCATACTATACTTATGCAGAAGGTTCAATTCGTGCACTAAAAGCTATGCTCACTTTTACAAATTGGGTCAAAAATTCTCCTGGAAAAATAACAAAATTCTCTGTGAAAAAAGATAAAGTAAAAAAGATTTTGGATAATGCAAAAAAACAAAAACGAAGTGCTTTGTTAGAAGAAGAAGGCCAAGAAATTCTTCGTGCATATGGTTTCCCATTGCCTGCTAGCAAGCTGGCCAAATCAAAAAAAGAAGCAGTTGCTGCTTCTAAAAAAATTGGCTATCCTGTTGTTCTAAAAATTGCATCTCCTCAAATCATCCATAAATCTGATGCTGGTGGAGTGAAAGTTAATCTACAAAATGCAAAAGATGTTGAAAATGCATTTGATACTATAATAAAAAATGCCAAGAAATACAATAAGAAAGCAGACATCAAAGGTGTTTTAGTTGTTGAAATGGTTAAAGGAGGAAAAGAAATGATTATCGGTTCAAAACTAGAACCTGGATTTGGACCTGTTGTAATGCTTGGAATGGGCGGAATTTATGTTGAAGTTCTAAAAGATGTAACATTCAAACTTGCACCGATGACAAACGTGGAAGCTGATCATATGATATCCTCAATTAAAACTAAAAAAATCCTAGAAGGCGTAAGAGGTGAAAAACCATCTGACATCAAAAAACTTTCTGAATGTATTCAACGATTATCTCAGCTTGTATCTGACTTTAATGAAATTAAAGAATTAGATATGAATCCAGTTTTGGTAATGGAAAAAAATAAGGGATGTAAAGTTCTAGATGTGCGTATTGGTCTATAGTTAGGCACAGCTTTAATTGGAAACTTTTTAATTATTTGAATCACTAAGTGTAACATCGACATGCAAAAAACAGTAAAACCGATCAGAACAGGCGAAGAATACATCGAGAGTCTCAAAGGTAGAGATTTGAAAGTCTACTTGTTTGGTGAATTAGTTAAAGAACCAGTTGATCATCCAATGATCCGTCCTTCGATTAATGCTGTTGCAAAAACTTATGATCTTGCAGTTGAAGAAGAAGAACTTGCATTTCCTCATTCCTCAATTTCAGGTGAAAAAGTAAATCGTTTTTTACATATTGCTGAAAGTGCAGAAGATTTAGTTTTACAAAATAAAATGCAAAGGAAATTGGGTCAACTTACTGGCACATGTTTCCAAAGATGTGTTGGAATGGATGCAATGAACTCATTACATTCTACAACTTTTGAAATTGATGAAAAACATGGAACAAAATATCATCAAAGATTATTAGAATTCATAAAAATGGTCCAACATGAAAATTTGGTAATTGGTGGTGCCATGACTGATGTTAAAGGTGACAGAAGTCTTGCACCTAGTGAACAAGAAGATCCTGATCTATTCTTACATATTGTTGATAGAGATGACAAGGGTGTCTATGTAACAGGCGCCAAAGCACATCAAACTGGCACAATTAATTCCCATTGGATGATTGTAATGCCTACTATGAGATTACTAGAAAATGATAAGGATTATGCAATTGTTGGTGCATTACCAGTAGATACTCCTGGAATTACTTACATTTACGGTAGACAATCTTGTGACACACGCAGTATGGAACCTGGTGATATCGATGTTGGAAATTCTGAATATGGTGGACAAGAAACCATGGTAATATTTGATCGTGTTTTCATACCAAACGAAATGATCTTCATGGATGGTGAATACGAATTTGCATCAATGTTAGTTGAAAGATTCACTTGTTATCACAGACGTAGTTATGTTTGTAAAACTGGTTTGGGTGATGTTTTGATTGGAGCAGCAGCAGCTATTGCTGAATACAACGGTGTACCAAAAGTTTCTCACATTAAAGATAAAATAATTGAAATGACACATCTAAACGAATCAATCTATGCTGCAGGAATTGCTGCATCATATCAAGGTCATAAGATGAAATCTGGTGTATTCCTTAATGATGACATGCTTGCAAATGTCTGTAAACACAATGTCACTAGATTGCCATATGAATTAGCAAGACTAGCACAAGATGTTGCTGGTGGAATCTTGGTAACATTGCCTTCTGAAGCAGAATTTAGAAGTTCTGAAACTGGTCCTCTTTTGGAAAAATATCTCAAAGGAAAATCTGGAATTGAAGTAGAAAACAGAATGAGAATCTTACGTTTAATTGAAAATATGACAATGGGACGAAATGCCGTTGGATATCTAACTGAATCAATGCATGGTGCAGGTTCTCCACAAGCACAAAGAATTCAAATTGCTCGTCAGATGCAATTAGGTTACAAAAAACAACTTGCAAAAGACTTGGCTAAAGTTAAAGAAGAACCTGAAGAGATGAAAGAAAATTCTGAATATTTCAAACGTGTATTCAAGATACCTGAAAAATAATTATCTTAGAGTTCTTTTTTATCGTCTTTAATTGATTCGTCTTCTTCTGGAACTTTGCTAATTTCTGAATCTTTATCATTTTCAGTTATTTTGTATGGATTATCGTTATCTACTTCATCATTTCTATATTGAAATTCAATTTTTTTCTTTTCTTTTCCTGCAAAGTGTTTTACAACCATTACGCCAATTATGACTGCAATTATTATGTAATTAATCGGTGGTTGTAAAATTTGTGTTATGTAACCCACTTGTGGTACCACATACTCTACTTGACCTATATACTCCTTTTCTGTTATTGGATAATCTGTTCCTGCAATTGAAGATGGATTGGCATCTCCCTTTGTTCTCACTATTTTTTGTTCATCTGTAGACATGTCTAAACTAACTCTGTGAACAATCACTCTCTCTTTTCCTTGATCGTATAATTTTGGTGAATAAAATACGATTATGTCTCCTTTTTCCACATCTTCGAATGGTGTATTTCCTTCAACAACTATCACATCATAAACCTCTAACGCTGGAATCATACTTCCACTTGAAACCACATAAAATGGATTTGAAGTTCCAAAAAATGCTTGTAATCCTAACCAAATAACGGCAATTGCTACTACAATAATTACTACATCTTTGATTATACTCTTTGTTGAACTTCCCAAATTATGTATGCTCGTAAATTTACTAAGATAAATCTTATCGATTATCTATGCTAACTTATCTCCACAACTCTCACAAAATTTAGAGTCTGGTTTGTTATCAAAATTACAACTAGCACATCTTAAACCAGTTCCTACTGCGACAGTTTGTTCTACTTTGACATCTGTTTTTTCAGATTTACCTAAAAAGATAACCTCGCCTACAGTTCCAATTCTACTCCAACTGATGCTTACATCATTACCTTCGTCATCTGAAATAACTAATACTAATTCCTGATTTCCATTAACACCTACTTGTTTTGCCTTTCCAATTTTTTTTGCGCTTTCATCAAAAACATCCATGCCAAAAATTGATCTAAATTCTCCTCCCGTAGGAATAGGCTCTTGTACAATTTCAGATGGTGTACTGTCTTGTTGAACTGGTGTATCAAAGCTTGAAAGACCTGTATCTTGTTGTTCTATTGGATTTGCTAATCCTACATTCATTGTTTCGTCTGGTTTTCTAAATTCTCTATATTCTGCAATTGTTGAACCACATTCATTACATAGATATTTTCCTCTCTCAGCTAAAACTAAATTCTCAGCAACCTCTTCATTTGGATTCTCAAATTCAATATTTGGACTACCCTCAAACTCTTTTTCACATGTATTGCATGTATGTTTAGAAATTAATTCTGATTCTAATCTTCCAATTGGAGCTAAAAATAGATCTGGTCCGCCAAGATTTCCCTTACTTTGTTGTTCATCAGTTACTCTCGCCATAACAAATCCCCCTGAACCTCTAAGTTTTTTCAATCGAAGTTCTGCACTCATGTTCTCATACATCAAGTACGTCATTTAAGTATATTTTGAAAATTCTTTAACAGATCTGGCAACACGGTGTTATAATCACAAATACATTTTTAGATGTGAACTTTTGATAAAATTTGTTAATCATGGCAATAACAGAAATAGATGATCCAAAATCATGGGAAACTGATGTCCTCAATTCTGATAAACCAGTTTTTGTAGACTTTTGGGCACAATGGTGTGGACCATGTAGAATGGTTGGACCTGTTGTAGAAGAACTTGCTGGAGATTATGATGGTAAAGTCAACTTTGTAAAAGTTAATGTTGATAATGCACAAGAAATTGCACAAAAATACAATGTGTTTAGTATTCCAACATTGTTACTCTTGAACAAAGGTGAAATCATAGCTCAACAAGTAGGCGCAGGCTCTAAAGAAGTATACCAAAACATGATAGATAGAGCACTCGATAAAATTTAGGCTCTACTAATTTTTCTCTTTTTATTCTAAACTATTAATATTAGATTCTCCTCATTCAATTATGTCCCTAGGAGAAATTGATACATACAATCTTACTTTTGATAAGTTACAAGCATTATTTACTGATACACAAGGATATTACGAATCTTTTCTAGATGCAAATAATCTGTATAAATCTGGACAAATGTCTGACCAAGAATTTTTTCAAAAATTAGGTGATTACACTGCTTCTTATTCTGCTTTATTATTTTTAGGTGTTAATTCTCTAATGGAATTAAAAAAAGCATTAGATCAAGTTTCAAAAGGTGGCGGCGGTACAGGTGGAACGCATTCTCCTGGATTAATGCCAGGAATGGGTCAACCAGGAATGGGTCAACCAGGAATGATGCCGGGAATGAATGCTCCTCCTCGAGGAACTGCACAAAACCCTGTCGGTGGCCCTCCTTCTGTTATGGGTGCACCTCCTTCAGCTTCTTCATTTAATGAACCGGGAACTTTACCTACGCCAGATCCTAGATTACTTCCGCCAAAACAAAGTGGTGGAAATTGTACATCATGTGGTGCAGACTTAAGACCGGGTGCTAAATTCTGCACAAAGTGTGGAGCAAAACAATAATTCTTTAACTAAGATTTACTCCACATTCTCTACAAAATTTTGCTTGAGGTGAATTTTTTGAACCACATTCAGAACAAAATTGTTCCTCTCCAGAAGAACCATCATTTGCACTTCCGTACAAATTTGATTTAAACAACGCACCTGTTGCTTCAAATTTATCATCATCGATTATCTGAACTGGTGCATAATCTTCTTCATCTACGTATGTGTAAAGTCTTGGTATACTTTCTTCTTTTCCTTCTGGGTCTTTCACCATATCTCCTAACCAAAATGAGTATCTCATTAAGGTAAGTTCTGGTGTTGAAAATGCTAAGGTATGTGCAGACATGTAATCATTTGCTGCCTTTTTTCCATTGAATACCTTCATGATAAAATTATTATCTTTTCTCTGTATAATGTTTTCGTGAAATGGACCGAGAGGGAATCGAACCCTCGACTTCCACGTTGCGAACGTGGCGCTATACCCCTAAACTATCGGCCCTAATAATTGCATTTTTTGACAATGTATATTCATTTTTACTATGGTATTGTTTAGAAAAATTAGAAACATAATGACTTACGATTTACTCATTACTGACTCACACGTTATAACCCCAAATGGCATGGTTGAAAAAAACCTTGTCGTTGATGATGGAAAAATCAAATTAATCACTAATGATAGTCCTGATTGTGATAAAAAAATCAACGGTTCAGGTTTAGTGAGTATTCCTGGATTAATTGATCCACACGTTCACTATGGTGTTTATTCGCCAATTGATCAAGCTGCAATTACTGAATCACACGCAGCTGCAATAGGTGGTGTTACCACAATGATCAGAATGTTTAGATTAAAAGGCTCATACAAAGAATCTCTTAACAAACATCTTCTTGCAAGTCAAAATTCACATTATATTGATTATACTTTACATGCCTCAATTTTTGATGATTCACAAATTGCCGAAATGCAATATTGTACCGAAAATAAAATTATCTCATTTAAAATATACATGAATCTTGGTGGCGATG
>CACDFH010000027.1 GCA_902552015.1 uncultured marine group I thaumarchaeote
AACAAGTCTGGAACATGCAAAAGCTATCGAGGACCCCGCACGAGCAAAAATTCTGCAATTGCTATATCGAAAACATCTTAATGCAGAACAAATCACAGCACAATTGAAAAAAACTGGATTCAAAAAGGCTTTGACAACAACGAGACATCATCTGGAGATTCTCAAAGAAGCTGAATTGATTGAGGTTGTGAAAATTGAAGAAAAGCGCGGTGCCATGATAAAATACTACGGTACATCGACAAAGTTACTCGACTATCAAACCCCAAAAGACTTTGAGAAAAAATACTCTACAGTCATAAAGTCAACGTCCAAGCATATTGAACAACTTCTAGACGCACTTTCAAAAAAGACTGGTAAGGCTAAAACATCTCAAAACAAGCAGGAATATAGTCAGTACTTGATGATGGAGATTGTAAATCGTGCAGTCACAACAGTCTTTGAAAAAAGACACTGATTACAATACTTCTATGATCATCTTGCCCTTGGTTTGTGGGTTTTGAAGGAGACGGACAAAGTCTCTAGGTATGTCACTGGATGCCTTGTCGCAATTGATAGCGATAGTACGGGAGCATGTGAATGCGCTCTTACGCAGTACTATATCGCTTACATGCTTTAGCGTAAGCTTTTCTGAACCGTTACCTTGAATTTTAAATGTAAATTTGCCTGCTTTGATTGTAAATTTGATTTTTGACTCTGGATTCTGAATTTTCTTCTTCATTTTATCAGGTAAATCTATGCACGATATGCCTGAATTCACTCCTACAATACAATCCCCTTGAGATGTAAGGCTGTCATCTTTGGTAATTTCCAAAGTTTTTTCATGTAAAGATAATACTTCTTTGTGGCCTGTGAATGGAACTACTAATTTCATGATATTTTGAAATTTTTGAGACATAAATATTCAATTTGTAATAATTTAGTATGGATTCAAAGGCTGAAATTCTCTTAAATGGCAAAAATTTGGTATTTTTGGCCACTACGATGCCTGATGGTGCTCCTCAAGTCACTCCTGTTTGGGGCAATTTTGAAGATTCACACATTCTGATTAATACTGCAGAAGGTCGTTTAAAGCACAAAAACATACTTCGTGATCCTAGAGTTGCGGTCTCTGTGGTTGACTCAAAAAATCCCCTTGATATGACGTCAATTAGAGGAAAAGTGACTGAGATTATACCTGATTATGACTACAAACATGCTGATTTTTTAACAAAACAGTACATGGGCAAAGAAAAATATCCTTTCAAACGTCCTGGTGAGAAACGAATCATACTAAAAATTGAACCTGAAAAAATTTTTGTTCTTCCTGAGTTGGTAATGAACGACGAGTAACAAAAAACAATATTTCTTAATTCGAATTTAGAAACATTACTTATCTAAACCTGTAAACTTTGACATGCCTTAAACCTACTTTTGGTTGATTATAGTCGTGAATCCAAATGAAAATAGGAACGGTTTTTTTTCAAACTCAAAACCAAAAAGTATTCCAAAGTTTTGGTATCCGTTAACTGCCGGAATTATTGGCATTTGGGTAGTTTTTTCATATTTTTTGTTGTAAATTAGGGGGTTTAGCTTTTGTGAGTAACTCAAACTAACATGGTATGTTGTAATGGGTAATGGTGGTGTTTTGACCTTTGGTTTACATATCTACGAATAAACGTTCAACCCCCCCGTTTTTTTGACATTTCTGAAAATATGGTTTATTCATAAAATGTAGATGATATCAGGGGGGTTTAGCTTTTACGAACAATATTGATTTTATGTGATTAAAACGTCTTGATCAAAAATCGATTTGTTTTTTCACTCATTTCTATAATTTCTTCTAAAGCTTTGAAGAAAGATGGCTGATTTAGCTGCTCTGGTTTGTCTAAAACAATGAAAACCCCCACCTTTTTCTTTCCATCTTCGTCTAAAAATTTACCAATTGCTTTGATTGAATAACAAAAATCATCTACTTTTTTCTTAAAGTTCTTTTGTTCTGTATCATTCAACTCTCTAAATCTAATCAATTGTTTTGTTTTCATGTCGATTTTAATACCAATAACTAGAATGTTTTCCTGGCCTTTTGGTTCGAACACTTCTGTATCATTTCCTAATCCATCCGAATTATTTATTATAATTTTGAATATAGCATCGTCTGATTTTCCTTGTTTGAAATCATAATTTTCATGTATTAGCCATCTTTCCACATTGTCTCTAAGACGTGACATGAGGAACAAAACTATTCATGCTATAACTAGTTTAACACGTTCAAATTAATAATATTTCTAAACTCGAATTTAGAAACATTTACACATTTACGTTGAATTCTTGCTCAAAACTTCCTGTAGATAATATTGCAAGATTTAAGATTACGTTGACTGCCGTCAGCCCGATACCTACCATTAAACATCTTTTAGCTTTTTGAGGATCATCTCTTCTAATTGCAAAGTATGCAATTATTCCTCCAATAAGTCCAATAAAAATTGGAGCTAAATACCACCATCGTGAACGAATTCTTTCTGGATACATGTTGTTTTCTGGAAAATTTTTCTCCTATTTACTTTTTGCAAGTTTTTTCTGAATCTGTGTTATCTCTATCTCGACTGTTTCTAAAGGGTCTTCTGTTACATTTCGTTTTATGGAAAACATCTTTGGTTTTTCAAAGTCCTCTGTACAATCTGGACATGCGTAAACCAATACTCGATGTTCATTTGGTGCTTTTGGGTTTGATAGTCTTGGATAATAAACCAGTCTTGCACCACAATCGACACAATACCTGTTGGCTCTTCTAGTTCTGGCCAATGTAACACTCCTGCATATTTACTATAATAGATCCAATATTAGATCGCTCCTGTCTAACGATCTAAACTAACAACGTGCAAAAAAATGATCTAAAATTTTCTGAAAATTAAAAGGCGCCGTGTATCAGATTTGAACTGATGACCAATCGATTAACAGTCGAACGCTCTACCAGGCTGAGCTAACGCGGCATTAGTTTTTTCCAAGTAAAATGCGATTTAATCCTTCCGACGAATTAATTCGGATTGAATTTTGTGAAAAAAGCAGCTATTTGATCAGAATGTTTTTCCACAATTCCTACAATTTCCATATGTTCTTCGGCACTTGGTTCTCTTTTATGATATACTTGAAATGCACTTAATGCTGAACCGACCATTTCACCAACAAAAAAACCACACAAAAAGTCTCCAGTATTTTCACATTTCCAAACATCTCCAATTCTAGGTGATGCTCCTGCACTTTTGTATAGCTCTAGTGTTTCTGAAACTAATTTTTCAGTTTGTTCTTTGAAATCGTTATCTAAGGCCAATTATCTTAAAATTAATTCTCTATGCCCTTTTTCTTTTCGAATTTATAGACTCCGTCTAAAAATACTCGATGATCTTTATTTTTTACTCTTGAACCATTTTCAATTTCTGCTGCTGTTTGTGAAACATCTGTTAAAACATGACCGGTAATTATTACATCATCGCCTTTTGGAACTACTTTTGTATCTCCCCAAATCTTTGTTTTTCTTGCTGCACGTTCTCCTTGAAAGTTTTCAATTAGAACTGTTTTTCCGTCAACTTTAACAGTAATTGGAAAGTGTGAAAATACAATTTTCATTTTAATTGTATAACCTTCAACAACTCCTTCACAAAGATTTCTGATTAATGATCTTGCTGTATTCATTATTGCACGGCTTTTGTCTCTAGTTCCTTGTGCTTTGAATAGAACTTTACCATCTGTAACCTCAATTGTAACTGGAATTTTTTTAAAACTCTTCCATGTTTTCCCTAATGGTCCTTGAACTGTTATCATTGGTTTATTGTATGTGACAGTAACTCCTTCTGGAATTTCTAATTCAGTTGCTAATTTATCAACTAACTCAGTAGACATATCCTATCAAAAATCCCCCTAATCCTTTGTTTGATGCTTCGTGATGTGACATTACTCCTTGGTTTGTTGTAACAATCAACATTCCTCTATTGAATGAAGGAAGATATTGTTTTTCCCATTCTAGGTATTCATCTTTTTTTACTTTAAATCTTGGACTAATGGCTCCACATTTTGTAATTTTTGCCATTAAATCAATTTTGTATTTTCCGCCTCTATTATCTTCGGTTCTTTCATAATCTTTTATGTATCCGTCTTTTTTCAATGTGTCTAAAACGTTTGTACCAATTTTTGATGTTGGAAGTACAGTACATTCTCCTTTTCTTCGAGATTCTGTATTGTAAATTGTTACAAACAAATTTGCTAGTACATTCATTGCTGGCATATCATATCACCTTAATTTTTTGAATCCTAGGGAAGTTGCTACTTCTCTGAAACATTGCCTACATAATAACAAGTCATATTTTTGAATTGATACATAACATCCGCATCTTCTACACCATCGTGCACCTCTGCCGTATCTTTTTTCATTTGTTGTGCCTGGAATACTTTGTTTTCTAGGTGTGTACCCTGTTCCTCTATCTCCATAGTTTCTGTTTTTTCCAAACATGTCTTTTTGTTTTTCAGCCATTATTCTACACTTGCTCCAAATTCTTTTGTTAGATATGCTTTTGCTTCATCAGGTGTGATTTTGTGATGTTTTCCTACACTAGCTTTGTGTTTACTTCTTGTAGCTACTGAGAATCCTGGTCTTGTTAATCTCACTGTGATGTTTAGTCCTAAAATTCCAATCTTTGGATCATATTTTATTCCTGGAATGTCAATGTGTTCTAAAATTCCAAAAGAAACATTTCCCATGTTGTCAAATGAACGACCTTTTATTCTATTTCCTTTTGCTTCTAACAATCTTTTTAACAATTCTTTTGCATCGTTGCCTCTTACTGTAACTGCTGCACCAATTGGTTCTCCTTTTCTAATTCCCCAATCTCTGATTGCTTTTTTAGCTGGTCTATCGTTTACTTTTCTGTTAGATATCTCTCCTAATGCTTTTTTAGCAATCTCTACTGCATCTCCTGATTTTCCAAGCCCCATGTTTAGGACAACTTTTTCCAGTTTTATCTCTCTCATTACATTTTGTACTTCTTGTGCCATAAAATCACCTAATCTTTATCTCCGGTTCATTTTTTCCAATTGGCATTACCAATCTTGCTGGAATCTCAATTTGTCTATCATCAAATGTAATGTCTAGGCTTTTTGGAATACTGAATGTTCCTTCTTTTATCTCGTCTACTTTACCAATCTTTCCTGCGTTAACACCTTTAGTAATCAAACAATTCATTCCTTTTTCTAATTTTATCACTGATACAATTTTGATGTCTGGTATTTGTAAAACACATGTGTCTCCAACTGATACTGGTGTTTCATCAATGAGTGTCTTTCCATCATGAAAACCAATTTGTGTTTTTCCGTTTTTAATTGTGGTTTTTGATTTTACTATTACAAATTTTTTTGTCTTTTCTGCATCTTCAATTTCAATTGGCTTTAGTAGTGTTCCATCTTGAGGTACTAATCTGTATGTTTTGTTTGCACCTTCTAATTCAATAACGTCCATTAATCCTGCGCCATGATGTAATGATTTTCTAATTACACCGTCTACTTTTATTTTACCTGCATAGATTACTGATTTTGCTTCTCTTAGGCTGGTAACAGTTTTGATGGTATCTCTTAGGAATACTGCTATTGGTATTGATGCATGTTTTGATTGAGCTCCTGGTTTTACTGTGAGTACAAATCTTTTGTTCTTTCTGGTAATTCCCCAGAAAAGTGGTGCCATTTGTCTTTTGAGTTTCTTACTACCTGCAATTTTTACCATTATTATTCACTATCTCCTTTTTTTGCTTTTGTCTCTTTTTTTGTATCTTTCTTTTCTTCTTTCACTTTTTCTTGTTTTGTTTCAGTCTTTGGTTTATCCTCTGCTCTTGCAGCGGTTGCTTTCTTTCCTTCTAACTTGTTCATTCTCCATTTATCTCCTGAATCTAAACCTGTCAAAACAATGTTTGTTGTATGAACATAAACATCAAATTTTTCCCCTTTGAGTTTCTCTTTTTTTACTCCCTCTATGTTTACACCTCTATCTGCGACTGATATTTTAGTAACTTTTCCATCAACTCCTGCAAATTCTCCTCGAATTATGCTTGCAGTATCGCCTTCTTTGATTCGTGCGCTACGTTTACCATATTTTTTTCTTAAATCTTTTGAAAGTGCACATG
>CACDFH010000028.1 GCA_902552015.1 uncultured marine group I thaumarchaeote
CTGAATTTTCCATATCAAAATTATCTAAAAAATTTTTCATTGAATATGAAAATGCAAATTTTCCTCTACCAGTTACTGTAGCAACTTTAGAACCAAATCTAGTTTTTAATTTAGACATTAGATTGTCATCTAAGACGATACTGTCTAAATCAATTAATGGTTTTTCAGAAAATTGAGATTTTTCATTGAAAATTTCTTCATATAATTTTGGGCCATAAAATAATTGATTGAAAATTTTGTGTATGTAACTTACCTTGCGAGAGTTTTCATAATCTAGTTTTGATTTAATTTCCCTTAGATCTATATTTTGATCTTTAAAATAACTATCAATGGAATTTATTCCAGATTCATTAGCATTATTAATTACATCAAGAATTAGTTTTTGAAATTCAATGTTAGATTTTTTAGAAGCAACCAATGTCATAATAATGGCGTATACCACTGCAACTTCATCATTAAATCCCCCAACAGATTTTAAACCAAAGTGAATTTTTGAAGTTACTATATCATCAATTTCATCATTAAACAATTCTTTCATTATTGCAGAAATTGTTTTGTTAATAGCATGATCGTAAGAATTTCTTATGTCGACTAAAACACCATCACAATCAAAAATTATTGAATCAAATTTCTGTATTTTCTGATATATGTCATCAGAAATGAAAATTTCTCTGTTCATTCTATTAGATCACGTATTGCAAGTAAAAATTTTGAGTTCATGTCAGGAGTACCAATTGTTACGCGTAAACACCCTTTGTGTGATGCTAGCTTTCCAAGTTTCCTAATGGAAATTCCTTGTTCAATCAATGCATTGTACACTCTCGTATCAGCACCTTTTGCGTCAAATAATACGAAATTTGCATTAGACTCAAAAACATCAAATGCATCATATTTTTTTAAATTTTTAATGATTCGTGCTCTTTGTTTTTTGATAATTTCAAAAATTGATACGATTTGTTTTGATTTTTCTATAGCCAAAATACCGCATTGAATAGCAAGTGTATTTAGAGGATACGGGTATTGAATGACGTTTGAAAATATTTCGGTAAATTTTTTATCGGCAATCATGTATCCTATACGTAATCCAGCCAATCCAAATGCTTTTGACAAAGTTTTTACTAAAATTACGTTAGGGTATTTTTTAACTAATCCAAGAACAGATGAATTTGAGAATTCACCATAGGCTTCATCAATTATTATAGGACCAGAGAATGATTTGATTAATTTTTCTAAGTCTTTATTAGAAAATTGGAACCCAGTTGGATTATTTGGAGAATCAAGATAAATCATATCTACATACTGAGCTTTTTTAATAAAATCTTCAATTTGTAAATCCATATTTTTTGAAAATGGAATTTTAATTTGTTTGATCGAATAAAGTTTGCAACGCTCTTCGAAGAATCCAAATGTAGGATCAGATGTTAGAATTTTTGTTGATT
Source organism: uncultured marine group I thaumarchaeote (assembly GCA_902552015.1). GTDB lineage: Archaea > Thermoproteota > Nitrososphaeria > Nitrososphaerales > Nitrosopumilaceae > Nitrosopelagicus. The sequence continues at coordinate 1,440 of CACDFH010000028.1, forward strand.
TTGTACAAAGATTGCCTAAAATTAGATCAAGTATTTGGTCAGAACCATTTCCAACTGAAATCATATTTTTTGGTATTTTCAAATATTTTGCAAGAGAACTGATTAAATTTTCAACACCACCAAGAGGATATGTTCTAATATCTGAACGCTTTTGAGCTTCACGGATTAGTTCAATCTGGAATTCTTTTTTAATTGCAAGATTTTCATTTGAATCTAGTTTTAATACATCATCAACTTTAGCTGGTTTTTGATATCCAGAAAGTTTTCCTAATTCATTTAATCTCTTTTGGAATTTTTTATTCATTTTAATCTCTTCTCCACAGCTTTATAGTGATTTGGTAATCCTTCTGCATCAGTAAGTGTTTTTAAGTTATCAGAAATCTTACTAAGATCTGACTTGTTAGTTTCCATTGTAGTTTGTAATTTTAAAAAGTCCAGTACAGATAAGCCACCTCTAGTTCTACCAAATCCATTAGTTGGGAGTATGTGATTTGTACCTAAAATATAATCGCTAGCAGAAGATGGAGTATTTTTTCCAATTAAAACTAAACCAGGACCAGTAATCTTTTTTGATAATGTTTTAGCACCTTTCACCATCAATTCCATGTGTTCAGGTGCAATTTTATTTGCTAATTCGATAACATCTTTTTGATTTTTACAGACTGCGATGAATCCATTCTTTGATATACTTTGTTTTACAATAGAGCTTCTCTCTATATTTGGAATAATGTTTTTGAGTGATTTTTGAATTTGGGTTGCTTTTGATTTTGATGTCGTGATTACAAAGCACATAATATCATTACTGTGTTCTGCTTGAGAAATAAGATCATATGCAACTAATTCAGGATCAGTTGTTGAATCAACTATAATTCCAAGTTCAGTTGGTCCTGCAATCATATCAATCGAGGTTTCTTCACTTACAATTGCCTTGGCAATACTAACAAATTTTCCTCCAGGGCCAACAATTTTATCGACTCGTGGTATGGATTTTGTTCCATAAGCAAGTGCAGCAATTGCTTGTGCACCACCCACTTTGTAGATTTCTGCACCACAATTCTGAGCAACAGTAATTGTCATAGGATCTATTACTCCATCAGAGTTTGGAGGAGAAACAACTACAATTTTCTTTACTCCGGCTTCTGCAGCAGTAATTACAGACATAATTGCAGAACTCGGATATCTAGCTTGACCACCAGGTATGTAACAACCAACACTTGGGATAGGAACAAATGAGATATTAGGAATTTTTTTGACAGATTGAATCAAATTCTTGTTTAGTATTCTTTGTGATTTTGATAATCGTATTGCAGATAATTGTAATGCAGAAAACTCTGCATCAGTGATTTTTGCATTTTTGGTTTCTTGCTTATTTACACGTAATTGAGTTGTTTTTTTTCCATTGAATTTTTGTTCGTATTTTTTGACAGCAGAATCTCCATTCTTTCTAACATCATCTAGGATGGATTGTACAATTTTTCTATCTTTTTGTGAGGTTTTTTGACGTCTGGATTTTACAAAACTGTCAACATTACCAACTTGTAATATCTTGATCAATTCTCTTCGTCACGCTTTATCTCCTCTAACTGAAGAATTTGTCGTGGTTCATGTACAACTATTCCTTGAGCAATCTTTCGAAGTTTTGGTATGAGTTTATGAAAATCGGTTTTTAAGATTACAGTGTTTACACCTACCCAACCTTTTTTACTTAATGGACTGACTGTTGGTTTCTTTAGTGATGGAAGCTCTTTTAGTAGTTTTTTCAGATTATTTTCTTTGATATTAAGATACAAGTGTAAGTATTTTTTTCCTTGTACTGCACCACTCATTAGAGTTACAATATCAAATATTTTTCCACGTTTGTTCTTATCTTTTAGAGATTTTTTGTTTGCAATCAAATGTGCGCTAGATTCCATTACAGTATCTATAATTTTCAATCCATTTTGTCTCAAAGTTGTTCCAGTTTCTGTAACATCCATTATTGCATCAACATCTTCTGGAGGCTTTGCTTCAGTTGCACCAAATGATAAGTGAATTTGAACATTCTTGTTGTTTCCAACTCTCATCCAGGGAGTAATAATCATTGGATCTTTATTTCCAAATGCTTTTTTGTATGATTTAGAACTCTTGATAAACTTTGAAGCGTTTGTGAGATATTCTGAAGATATGCGAAGAATCTTTTTCTTTTTTGCGTATTCAGCAATCATCTGATCAAAATTTTTGAACTTTAATGTGTCAGGAATTGCAATTACTAATTTTATTTTTCCATATTCTAGATCAAGTAAAGGCTCAACATCAGATTTGGTTTCATTAATCCAGTCTTTCCCTGTAATTCCAACATCATACAATCCATCAGAAACCAGATTAGGAATTTCTTGAGGTCTTAACATTTTCACCATAATTTCAGGATCATCTAGAAAAACACGATACGTTCTACTTTTTCTACTAACTTTAGTCCATGAGCTTTCGAGAAGCTTGAATGTAGCCTCTTCCAGACTGCCTTTTGGGATTGCAAATTTTACTTTGGACATTTCTATTCGAATAACTATACGTAATATAATGGATGGTTAAAACAAGTAGGAAATTTTCTTTGGGTATTTTGTTAGGAATTACTTGCCTGTTTTCGAGCGTGTAATTTCATGTGACCTTTCTGAATTCCCTCAGTTGCTAAGGCACGCATAGCTGCAAAATTCTGTGCCAATCCGGTTGATGCGATAATACATGACAATTCTTGAACATTTTTTAGATTTAGTATTTTTGTACAAATTTTTGCAATTGGGTGATTATTAGTGACTCCTCCAACAATTCCAACTGAAAGCGGAATTTCAAATTTTCCGACAAGATGCCCGTTGTTATTTTTTGACCAATGAGTTAATGAACGATATCTTCCAGTGTGTGATGCATATGCATGAGCAGCTGCTTCAATTGCTCGACTATCCTGTCCAGTTGCATTTGCAACAGAAATAGTTCCATTCATTACTCCTTTGTTGTGAGTAACTGCTCTGTACACATCATTGTCAGCAAATTCATATGCAGAAATCATATCATCAACAACTTGTTCTCCACCAACTGAATCTTTATCAAAAGTTGCAGAAACAGAAACCATTCGTTTTGTAGAATAATTTGAAAGTATTCTCAATAATGTCTTTCCACCTGTTAATTTTTCAATTAATGGTGCAACAGTTTCACACATTGTATTGGTGACATTAGCACCCATTGCATCACCTACATCAATCATTAATTCTACAATTAGCATAGATGATGTTGAGGTTTTGATTTCTTTACATTGTATTTCTTTTGCACCTTTACCTAGTTTTGGTAATGTTTTGCTTGAAGAATTTGCTAATTCAATTATTTGATTAGAATTTGAATTTAAAATAGAAATTGATTCTTGAATATTTACATCTAAGACTTGAATTTGTCCTATACTGATATTTCCATCAACTTTTGCAATAAAACCACCATGAACTTTAGCAATTTTTGCAGCCTTTGATGCAGCGGCAATTACAGAAGGCTCTTCGATTACCATAGGAACAAGATAATCTACATTGTTAATTTTGAAATTAGTAGCTATTCCGAGAGGAAGAGCGAATGTTCCTATTGCATTTTCAATCATTTTGTTTGCATATTCAAAATCCAACCCACCAGTTGCATTTTTGAGATGATTTAGTTCTTCATCATTTAAGTCTGAAAAATTACAAATAATATCTAATTTTTCCTCATGGGATTTCTCAAAGAATTTTGGAATGGACGAATCAGTCATTTTATTTCATTATCCTCAATAATTTGTCATCATCTGGTGCTGGAAATGCTTTTCCATCTGTATTCGTGGTAATGATGTATACATATCCATCAGGACCTTGTGCTACATCTCTAATCCTACCTAAACCACTCAAAATACGTTCAAGATTTACATTATTATCACTTATTTGAACTATGAAGAGATTTGTGGCTTTTTGTGAAGCTAAAATCATTTCATTATCAATGTCAAGTTTATCTCCAGAATAAAATATTATTCCACCTGGCTCTAATCCAGGATCAAAGCATTCTAAAGGATTTACAAAATTTGTGTTGTTTGAGAAACATTGAACTTCAGGCCAACCATAGTTAGAACCTGCAGTTATTAGATTAATTTCATCATTTTTTGTTGGTCCAGATTCAGTTGCATACATGAGTCCATCGTCATTCCATGCAATACCAGTTGGGTTTCTATGTCCAAGAGAAAATACATATGATTTTTCAAATGGGTTGTCAGATGGGATGGTTCCATCGTCATTTAATCGAAGAATTTTTCCTACAAGAGAATTGAGATTTTGTGATTCATCTGAAAAATCGCTAACAGAACCTGTTCCAACATATAATTTTCCGTCAGGACCAAATTTTATAACTCCACCATTGCTAAATGCGGAACCTGGT
>CACDFH010000029.1 GCA_902552015.1 uncultured marine group I thaumarchaeote
TCTACTGAATAATCATTACCTTCACTAACTTCTGTAATCTTTGTTCTAATCTCTGCAATAGTTGGAACTGTTTCATCATCAATTTTTCTTACAAATGAATCTTGATCAATTTGTATTGTATTTCCAAAAATCTTTGACGGCATACATTCTAAAATATCATCTTTAGCGAAGCTATCTATTGTATTTGCAGCATCTGTAATTCTAACCAATTTTTTTGATTTGTCTATGGCTAAACCTGTTATGTTTCCTGCTTGGTCTTTTTCAATTGCTAGTAATCTTACTATTGTAGGTTGAATCTCTGTATCACCTTCTACGTCAATTAATGTTGCATCATTTCCATGAATTTCCAAACCTTGCATTCCTGTTTTTGTTCTTACTCCGAACAATTTGACTTTGGCATCTTGACCTATGACTTTTGGAAGAATTGATTCATCTTTTCCCCAAAGAACCACATTAACCAAATTCTTATTTTCACCTCTTAATCTAAATTTCAAAGCCTTTGAAGGTTGACCCTTTGAATTTGTAAACTCAAGTAAACTCATTGCACTACCTAATGTTCCTGAAACAATCAAGTCTCTTTGATCATCACTAATCTCGCTTACATCTGTAATCTTTGAATCAATTGATACAATATCGCTTTCTGATTGTGATGTTTCAATTGATGCACCTGAACCAATGTTTATTGTAGGTGCACCAGTTAAATCTGATTTTACATATGCTTTGATGATTTTAATCAAATCACCTGGTTTCAAATTTTCTAATCCTGGCAGATTTGCTTTTTCATCCCATAACTTCACACTTGCAGTTGAGTTATTATCGTAAACTGTAATTGTTCTTAAAGAGAATGAAGAGCCATCCTTTTTTGTAAACTGTTTTGTAGGTGAAATATTCAAAACACGACTTTCTAGAGTTACTTCTTTTGCACCGATGTAGAGATCCTTTATTGCTACTTCTGATTTTTGTGTTTGTTCTAATGATACACCTAAATCTGCTGCAACTAGGAAAATTGCTCCTTGGTCTGTTAGGTACCCTGCACCCACTTTTTCTTTCTTCTCGTTAATTCTTTCTTCAATTACCGATCTGGATAATTCAGGAACTTTTTCCAATAATTTTGATATTAACTCTTCAAATTCAGACAATTATATTCATCACAAAGAGATTGTTAATAAAATTATCATTAAATACATTAGTAGTTCGTTTAAAGATCTACTGTGCTATGTATTGAAACTAACAATCTAACAAAAAAATACGGTTCATCATTGGCAGTTGATGGAATTGATCTTGAAATAAAATCTGGTCAAGTTTTTGGATTTCTAGGTCCAAACGGTGCAGGAAAATCTACAGTCATCAAGCTTCTAACTACTCTTATGCCTCCAACTAAGGGAGAATTATCTGTTTTAGGAATAGATGCCGCAAAATCTCCATTGGAGATCAGAAAAAAAATTGGTGTTGTTTTGCAACAACCTAGTTATGAAATGACATTATCTGTTGAAAATTCACTAGACAAGTATGGAATGATGTGGGATGTTGACAAAAAAACTAGAAAACAACGAACCGAGGAATTACTAACTTCATTTGGTCTACAAGATATAAGAAAAAAGAAAAATGATGATCTATCAATTGGTCAACGAAGAAGAGTTCAGGTAGCTAGAGAATTCATGCATGATATGGAATTATTATTTTTAGATGAACCAACTGTTGGTTTAGACCCTAGCGCAAGAAGAGATTTACTTGATTTTCTCAAAAAACAAGTTCAGAAAACTGGCTTGACCATATTTTATACAACACATGTACTCTCTGAAGCAGAATATCTTTGTGATAATATTGCAATCATAAACAAAGGAAAAATCTTAGCTGTTGATTCACCAAATGAATTAAAAAATAGATTTGGACGTGAAAAAACTATTAAAATTAATTTAACCAAAACATCTCATTCGATAACTGATCTACTTTCAGGCATACCTGATTGTAAAATTGAACTTGAACCTGAGCCAACTATAACCATCAATTCATCAGATTCAGAAGTTGTATTGATGAACGTTTTGAAAATTCTAAATCAAAATAATATAACAATTAATGATCTTTCTGCAATTCCTACGAATTTGGAAGAAATATTTCTTAAAGTTGTGAGTGATTCTAATGAACCAAATAATTAGACTCGTTTATAGAAATCTAACGATTTCTATTAATCCTGGTTTTATAATATGGCAAATTCTATTTCCATTAATCTACATATTTGTTGCAGGATTTGCATATACGTCATTAATTGAAAATGTTCCATTTGGAAATAAAGATCTTAGTTATCCTGCATTTTTGGCATCTGGTATGATAGGATTCAACATAATGAATAGTACATTGATTTCTGGGATAATTATCTGGAATGATAGACGACATGGTATGTTTGAACAAATTATGTCTGGTCCATACACACGTTCTGACTACATACTAAGTAATATTGTCACAATTGGAATAATTGGTTTAGTTAGTGCCGGATTAATCACAGCTGTTGGGTATCCCGTATTCTTTGAATCAGTTGACTTTTCTATTGTTACCATTCCTTTGCTAATATTTGCATCAGTTGTAGGTGCAATTTTGTTTGGTTCAATTGCATCTATAATCTCAACAAGATTGCGTTCAAGTGAAGGATTTAATGTAATAATCAACACAGTCTTTCTATTTTTTGCATTTGCAAGTACCGCATTTTATCCTGCACAAGGTGCACCCCAACCGCTTGCAACTGCATTTTACATCAATCCACTTTCTTATCTTGTAGATATTGTACGAGCTGGAATATTTGGACAAATTACTGATTTTGTAATTATGGAAATGGCATTCCTAATTGTCTTAGCCTCAGTCTTATTTGTTATTGCAACGAAATTATTGACAAAATTAGATTTTTAAAAATAGTATAGCCCAGCCCGGACTCGAACCGAGGTCAAAGGCTCCAAGGGCCCCTATGCTTGCCGCTACACTACTGGGCTTCTAAAATAAAAAACAATTTACCCCTATAATATTATTTTATAATGTTCTTATTGTTTTTAAAAGAATTTGATATGGATCTTCAAATGATGTAACCAACTTCCTCGCATTTTGCTTCCTTTTCTTGATAATACGGATATTGTTTAGTGACTGAAAAACTTCTTTGGAAATCCTATTTGGGCTTTCACTACGAATAATTATTTTACTTTTTACAAGATAATCTTCAATCCTATTTGGCACTGAATTCATTGAAATTGTTGGAATTCCTAATAATCCTGCTTCTGCAGTCATCGTGCCTCCTGAACCAACAAAACAATCTACATTACCCAACAAATCTTTTCCATTAACTGGTTTTGATAAGATATTAACATTCTTCCCAAAAATTTTCTTTATTTCATTACTCTGATCTTTGTATCTTGATAAAACAATCTTTTTTTCATCAGGAAATTTTTTTACGATTTCTCCAATAATTTTGATGGTTTTACTTTCTTTGTTGATATATGCAGCTTCTGATTCTTCAGGACGAATTAAAATAATTTTTTTAGTATTTGATTTCTTTTCCCTCATTTTTTTATAATTCTTGATTATCACTCCTGCATCAATTGCTCTATACTGTATGATATCTCTAGAATTTATTCCAAATTCCTGAAAGTCTTTTTTTGGAATAATCCATGGCGTTAATAATTTTGTAACGTATGGAAGTGATAATTTCATTACCGCTTTAGCATGCGGAGAATCAGAAAATGAAATATGTGGAATTCCTAAACCAAATGCAACTCTCGATGCTTCTGGAGAACAAAAACTAATGAGTAAATCTGGTTTATTTTTCTCAATTTTTTCTGTCAATAATTTACTTCGTTTCAAACTTGCAAGTAATTTATCTACTTTATTTTTACCTCCATGATTTCCAATGATTATTGGACTAATTGAGCCAAATTTTCTAATTCCATTTACCTGTTCATATTTTCTAGTAGTTGAAACAATTTTGTATTGTTTTCTTAGTTTTTGAATAAAATATTCAAAAAACAAGTATTGTTTTGGTGTTAAAATGTCAAACCAGATCTTCAAGTATTAGCACTTCATTGATAACTGCAATAAGTATTTCTTAGTCTTGATATTATAGTCCTTAATGGCAACAAAAGTTGTAGTTTACGGATTAAGTACTGAAGGCTATTCTCTTGCATGTCAAATTGCTCTCAATGGTGGAGATGTCCAAATTATTGATGAATCTACTCCATCGGCCATATCAATAAAACAAGATATTGCAAAATCATACCCTTCGGTTCAAGCGTTAAAAGATGATGAACCATTACTTGCTATGACTTCAATTGATGCAGCAATTTCCAAAGCACAAGTACTAATTTTTGCACCACGAATTAGAAAAACTGGTCAAGATATCAAAATTGAGATAAATTCAAAATTCAAAGATGCTGTTTCAAATATCAAAAAAGGCTGTAATGTTGTTTATGGATTAGGTACTGGCTTTGGGGGAAATTCTGAAAATATTTCATTGTTAGAACACGTTACAGGATTAAAGGTAGGAAAAAATGTTTCATATTTTTATTATCCTTTATCTAAAGAGTCTCCAATCAAACCATACATTGGTTCATCAGATTCAAAAGAAAATGATACATTGAAAAAATTATTAACTGATGACAAAAAATTCAATTTCTTATCATTAAATTCGTCAGAATACTTTCATGCGATAGATGTTCTAAAACAATTTTCTAGTCAAACAAGTATACTTGAAGTTTGTAAATTTGCCAAGGATTCTGTAACTAAGTCTGATTTGAACTCAGAAAAACTAGGAGAATTATATCTTGATGATTTTATTGATGGATTATTTGATTTAAGATCCTTAAGTAGTTCATTTGAAGGTGCAAGTAGCTTGATGTACCTGATTAATGGAAGCATGAAAGGATTAGATGGATACATCAAACGATTAATTGATGAAACTAGATTAATTTTAAAGAAAAATGAATTAAAAGCAAGTAGAACAAAAATCCTCCTTTTGTGGACTTTGGATCAACATGAGATGAAAGGAGAAAAAATTGAAAAACTCCAAGAATTAGAAACTAAACTTAAAGATTACATTGGTGATGTTGAATCAATTAGCCAACCTGTAGATATCTTCCAAAATGATAAGACTACAATTGTAGTTGTTTGTTCAAAGCAAGATTTTGATTATATCATGAAAAATAACAAAGATGATGAACTAATCATATTGAAAGCTAATCCGTTATGTCAACTAATATCACAAAAATAATATGTTGAAAAATTTAGTGACTTGTAATGTCTGAAGATAAAGAACAAATCAATGAAGAAAATGCTGAATTGATCGATAATCCAGAAAATATTGATAATCAAACTAAGAAACTAAAAGAAGAGAATTCTGAATTAAAAGATAAATGGCAACGTGCACTGGCTGACTATCAAAATTTAGAAAGAAGAACTCAAACTGAAATTTCTCAACGAGTATCTGAAAAAACAAATAATCTTTTACTCAACTTTCTAAATATTTATGAAGATTTTCTTCGTGCTGAAAATTCTTTATCCAAAGAAAAAATTGATACTTCTGGAATAATTGCTGTAATAAAAAACATGGAAAATATTTTAGCTGAAAATAATATTAAACCAATAGATGCAGTAGGTGAAATCTTTGATCCACAACTACATGAGGCTGTGTCTATGGTTGAAGATAGTACTCTTGATGATGGAACTATTACTCAAGAGGTGTCTAAAGGATACATTTCTGGCAAAGCTATTTTAAAACCATCCAAAGTAATTGTAT
>CACDFH010000030.1 GCA_902552015.1 uncultured marine group I thaumarchaeote
GGCAAACAAGGCACTGGAATTTGACAGAGAAAAAAGTCTAGGATTTCACCTAAATATTTCTGCAGGAACATCAATCAGATTTGAACCAGGAGAGTCAAAACATGTTCAATTAGTAGAATTTGGCGGAACAAAAACAATTTACGGATTTAGTGGAATGGTAAGCGGAAGTCTTGATGAAAAACGTGACGAAGCAATAAAAAAACTACATGAAAATGGATTCAAAAATTCACTAGAAGACATAACTGAAGAGCAAGGAAGTTTGGAGATACCAAGAAATCGATATGTTGAATTGTTTGGACCATCAAAAGGAGATAAGGTTCGATTAGGAGATACCGATTTAATTTTAGAAGTTGAAGAAGATTTAATCAAACACGGAGACGAGTTAGTTTTTGGCGGAGGAAAAAGTGCAAGAGATGGATTGGGACAAGCAAGTGGAGTTTTACGGGATCAATCAGCAGATTTGGTAATTACAAATGCAGTTATTGTTGATGCAAAATTAGGAATAGTTAAAGCAGATATTGGAATTAAAGATGGCAGAATTTTAGGTATAGGTAATGCAGGAAATCCCGATGTCATGGATGATGTGGACATTATTGTTTCATCAAATACAGAAATAATCTCAGGCGAACATACAATTTGTACAGCAGGTACAATTGATAGTCATATTCACTTTATTTCTCCTCAACAGGCAATTGACGCAATTTGTAATGGAACAACTACAATGATTGGTGGAGGTACAGGACCTGCAGATGGAACAAATGCTACAACATGTACTCCAGGAGAGTTCAATATTCATAAAATGATTGAGGCAGTAGAAGAATTTCCATTGAACTTTGGATTTTTGTGTAAAGGAAATGACTCAAGAGAAGAATCACTCATGGAACAAGTAAGGGCAGGAGCTTGTGGTTTAAAGTTACACGAAGATTGGGGAACTACTCCAGCTACAATCAATTCGGCTCTTAATGTGGCAGACAAAACAGATACACAAGTTGCAATCCATACAGATACGTTAAACGAATGTGGCTATGTTGACGACACAATTGCTGCAATCAATGGGAGAGTAATTCACACATATCATACAGAAGGAGCAGGCGGAGGTCACGCTCCAGATATCATGAAAATAGCCTCAGAACCTAATATTTTGCCGTCATCGACTAATCCGACAAGGCCTTTTACCACAAATACCCTTGAAGAACATCTAGATATGATGATGGTATGCCATCATCTCAATCCATCAGTTCCAGAAGATATCTCATTTGCAGAATCCAGAATTAGGGCAGAAACAATTGCTGCAGAAGACATACTTCACGATATAGGAGCAATTAGTATGATGTCATCAGATAGTCAAGCAATGGGAAGAGTTGGAGAAACAACTACCAGAAATTGGCAAACAGCAGATAAAATGAAAAAAATGAAAGGAGTATTACCGGAAGATTCCAAGGGAAATGACAATTTTAGAATCAAGAGATATGTTGCAAAAATTACAGCAAATCCTGCAATAACTCATGGTATATCAGAACATGTAGGTACATTAGAAAATGGTAAGATGGCAGACATTGTAATATGGATGCCACAATTTTTTGGAATTAAACCAAAGATGATTGTAAAAGGAGGATTCATTGCATATGCATTGATGGGCTTGCAACAGGTGGATGTCCACATACTGCTGTAAGAGAAGATCCTTCAATCAATCTTGCAGTAATTGAAGAAATTGAAACAAAATACAATGATTTGGATTTGATAATTATAGAAAGCGGTGGTGACAATGTAACCACTACATTTAGTCCTGCTCTTGCAGATTATACAATATACATTGTAGATGTTTCTGGTGGTGACAAATATCCTCGAAAAGGAGGTCTTGGAATTGAAACAAGTGATCTTTTAGTGATTAACAAAATTGATCTTGCACCAACTATTGGTGCTGATCTAAATGTAATGGAACGTGATGCAAAAATTGTTAGGAAAAATAAACCGTATGTTTTAGTCAATTGTAAAACTGATCAAGGAGTTGAACAAGTTGCGCAACATATCATCCATGATGTCTTGTTTGATGAACCTCCAAAAAATATGCTTACCTCGGTGAAATCATGAATCTGAAACATTGCACTCCTTCTGATATCCCAAAAGAAGTTTCACAATATGAGGGTGATATTGCACAAATGGATGTTGGCAAATCTGGAAAGATTGGATTTTTAGAATTAGAATTACAAAATGATTCGGACAAACAAAAAACTATCATTACAAAAAAACAGACACAAGTTCCGCTATATGTGCAAAAAGCCTTGCATTATGATTTGGATTATCCATCTATGGCACACGTCTTCATCTTATCTCCATCTGGTGGAATACTTCAAGGCGATCGTTATAGAATGGATGTTGAATTAAGAAATAACGCAATATCTCATATTACTACTCAAGGTGCAACTAGAATCTACAAAATGGAATCAAATTTTGCGACACATATGGTAACGCTAAATGTAAAAGATAATTCATATCTGGAATTTATTCCTGAACAAATCATTCCATATAAAAAATCACGATTTTATCAGAAAACCAATCTGGTAATTGATGATTCATCTACTGTAGTTTATTCTGAAACAATTGTTCCTGGAAGAATTGCAATGGGTGAAATGTTTGATTTTGATGTCTGTTTTCTAAAAACTGAAGGAAAAATAAATGACCGTATTCAATTTAGAGATTTTTCTCTTTTATCCCCCAAAACACAGAAAATTGAATCACTTACAATGTTTGATGATAAAACAATTCTCACTTCTGTATACATTTTGACAAAAAAATATGTTACAAAAATTAACGATATGATTAATGAACTGTTTTCTCATACTCAAAACATATCTGGTGGTTCTAGTATCTTGCCAAACGATTCTGGAATTTCAATTAGAATACTAGGAAATTCTTCTGAGGACCAAAAAACAACTATCTATGAAATCATAAAAATTATAAGAAAAGAAATCCTACCTGACTATCTTTGATCTATTCTACTGTCGTTAAAACATCTGCACCAGAAATTATTCCAATAATTTTTGTTCCTTTTCTTACCATGACACATTTTGAATATTTTATCAGTGGAGGGAGGGTACTTGCAGGTGTTTCATTTTCGACTATTGGAGGTGCAGGTTCCATAATATCTTCAACTTTCATTTTTTTTGAGATGCCGTCGTTCGTATGTCCAACAATTCCTTGGTCTGTTATTACTCCTATTACGGCATTGCCATCAAAAACTGGAATTTGACTAATCTTATCTTTATCCATTTTCGCAATTGCTTCTCCAAGAGTATTATTTGGTTTTAACTTGATAATTTTTTGACTACACAATTCTCCTGCAGTTTTTGATCCTTCATGTTGTTTTCTTGCTAGTGCCTCAAAAATTTTCCTTGCTGTACTATAACTTGGAGCGCTTCGTCCTGATTCGATTTGATTAATCATTGATGTGCTAACTTGAACCAAATTTGCAAGCTCTTTCTGCGTCATATTCATTTTGAGTCTTTGGTGCTTTATACTCTGAATTGATGGAAGTGACATGTTAAACCCTACATCTTATTACTTTTCAAGCTTTTCTAATAGTGCTTTATACATGAATGGAAAAACTGTTGTAATTTCTGCGTGGATGGTAGTTTCTGTTGCATTTTTTGTTACCTTTCCCCATGAGATTGCTTCTCTTACCAATGCGCCGCTTAAACTTCCATCAAATTCTTGTGCAGTTGTAACATAAACTGCATAATCTAATCCTTCTCTGTATTGATTCCACCATAGTGTATGATGTTTTGGAACTCCTCCTCCAAGCATTAGCGCTCCCGACTTTTCAGCCTTGAAAACTAATCCTGAAAGAAAATTTGCATCCTCTATAATGTTTAATTTAAAATCTGAATGTTTCTGTGCAAACATCCATACTTGACTTCCAACTGCTCCATCCATTATTCCTGGAACTACTACTGGAATGTCATTTTTGTAAGCCCAATACAAAAATGAATCTTCGCCCATAGCCTTTCCTATTTCTCTGTTAATGTCTGCAGTTGACATTTCTTTTTTTCCTTCATTGTATGCTTTTTCTAAAATTTTTTGTACCTTTTCTTCAATTAATGGTCCGTAACTTTCCATTGGCACTAACACATTTCCTAATCTATGGATATTTTGATCTGCTAACTCTCTATCATCCATTGTAAATGATCCTTCTTTGTATTCTGAAAAGTGTCTTGCAATGTCATGGTCAAGTGCACCACATGTTGTAATTACTACATTACACCATTTTTTCTTGATCATATCTCGTATGATTCCTCTAAATCCTGTTGAAACAATTGCTCCAATAAATGACAAAAATTTTGTACATTTTTGATCACTAATCATATTGTATAGTATATCTACACCTTCGGCAACATTTCTTGCCTCAAATCCTCCTGCTTGTTCTAGTTCTTTGAATATATCGTCTGTACCTGAATTATTTGTTATATCCACATCTTTTACAGGACGTCCAGGTGTAATCATGATGTTTTGAAATAAGTATTAGACTAGATATTCCTATCCATTTGTGATAATACGTTATTAATTCTAGACCGTTCTTTGTATGTATCGTGAAAAAAATTCTCATCTTAGGTGGCGGTTTTGCAGGAATCGAATGCTGTCTCAAACTGGAATCTTATTACAAAAATGATGCTGAAATTGATATCACTCTTGTAAGTGAGGATAATTTTATTCTCTTTACACCAATGTTACCCCAAGTAGCATCTGGCACTATTGAGACCAGACATATTGTAACTCCAATTCGAACTTTGATTAAGAAATCAAAATTTTATGAAGCGAAAATTAGATCAATTGATCCATATGGAAAATCCGTATCTCTAATTGGAACAAATGAGAATCGTGAAACTCTTCTTAATTATGACATACTTGTAATTGCACTGGGAAGTAAAACTAACTTCTTTGGAATGAAGAATGTAGAAGAAAATGCATACAGTATGAATTCAATTAATGATGCAATTTTGCTCCGAAATAGAATAATTGATCTTTTTGAACAAGCAGAAAATGAAACTGATCCTGTTTTGAGGAAATCTTTACTTCGAATAGTAGTTGTAGGTGGCGGTTTTGCAGGAGTTGAGACTGCTGGTGAATTAAATGATTTCATAAACGATGTGGCAGAATATTATCCAAACATAGATTC
>CACDFH010000031.1 GCA_902552015.1 uncultured marine group I thaumarchaeote
GGATTGATTTTCAACTAATTTAACAAATGATTTGTGTAGCGAGATATCCTTAGTAAGTTCCGGATGAAATGCAGTTGCGATAACATTTCCTTGCTTTACTGCAACTATCTTTTCATTGAATTTTGCCAATATTTCTACACCAGAGCCAGTTTCAGAAACAGATGGTGCACGAATAAACACACCATTGAAAGAGGAAATTCCAATTGGTTCCATCGATATGTTTGCTTCAAAAGAATCTTTTTGTCTTCCAAAAGAATTTCTTTCAATTTTTACATCTAAGATATCCAATAGAGGTTGATCAACATTTCCTACTACTCTATCTTGAGAGTTTTTGGACAAGAATACCATTCCTGCACATATTCCAAAGACAGGCATTCCAGATTCAATTTTTTCTTTAATTTTTTTTATTGCACCGTTAACAAGAGACATTTGGCCAATAACAGTACTCTCGCCTCCAGGAATTATTAGTCCATCAAGTGTTGAAATTTGTTCTACAGTTTTAACTTGAATTACTGAACCATCAATACCTAATTCACTCATAGAAGCCATGGTTGCTAAGAAATTTTCAGTGACATCACCTTGCACTGCAAGTACACCTATCTTGATTTTACTCAAACAGTACTACCTCTATCTTGCATTTTTAATTCCAAGTTTTTTACATCCAAACCAAGAAGAGATTGTCTTTCATCAATCATCTTTTGTGCATCTTTCACTTTGTCTGGTTCTTCCCAGAATGTTGTTGCAAGAACAACTGCACGAGCACGTTCTTGTGCATCTTCAGCTTTGAATATTCCTGAACCGACAAAAATTCCATCACATCCAAGAGACATAAGATATGCAGCATCTGCAGGTGTAGCAATTCCACCTGCTGCAAAATTTACAACAGGAAGTCTTCCTATCTTAGCAGTTTCTTCAACTAGATCATATGATACTTTGAATTCTCTAGCCATTCTTACAAGATCTTGTTTATCATCTGAGTCATAGATGCTTTTGATTGCACGTAATTCTTCATTCACTTTTTTTATGTGATAAATTGCTTCAGCGACATTTCCAGTTCCAGGTTCTCCTTTTGTACGTATCATTGCAGCACCTTCTTCAACTCGTCTTAATGCTTCAGCCAAAGAACGTGCACCATTTACAAATGGAGTAGTGTAATCCCATTTCCAAATATGATGATATTCATCTGCAGGTGTTAAAACTTCAGATTCATCTATCATGTCAACATTAGTTTCATCGAGAACCTTGGCTTCATACATATGACCAATTCTACATTTAGCCATAACAGGAATTGTTACATGGTCCATAATTTCTTCTATAATTCTAATACTTGCAGTTCGTGCCACACCGCCAGCCTTTCTTACATCAGAAGGCAACTTATCTAAAACCATAACAGATACTGCTCCAGCTTCTTCAGCAATTTGAGCTTGTTCAACAGTGGTGACATCCATTACTACACCATTTTTTAACATGTGTGCAAAACCACGTTTCAAAGTTGATGTTCCACGAACAATTGAATTAGAATCAATTTTTTCACATAATGCACCTTTTGCACTTGGAATATCTCCAGAAAGCGGAATCATATACTATCCTCGCCTCATCGATATTTATTCCCTTATGATCTCCACTATAGATTCAAGCTCCTCTTGAACCATTGTAATTATAGGAGGAATCATTTTTTCGGTTGCATCTGCTTCAGGCCAGTATAGCTGATTAGTATCATCATTAAGGGTTATCTTCAGACCATATTTCTGATAAGTTTGAGTTCCTTCTTTTATCGAAAATGATTCAAAGGGTAATGCTAGAAAACCGGTTTCTTTGATCATAGCAACAAGTTTTATTCGTTGAGAATTTTCAATTTTGATAGTTTTTGGAGGACTAACTTTACCATCCTTAGTGAGTGAATAAGTTACTGTACCATCATTTTTTATAACAATAATTTCTGTTTGATCAGCAGTAATCCTATCTGTGATACCAGGTGAAATATTTCTAAGATGATGTGTTGTAAATTCAATTTCAGATTTATCAGAGGGATCTATTGCAGTACTTGCAATTTCAGGAGTGGTAACTAGTGGAATACTAATAATTAGTGCAAGAATTACAGGAATTGCGCCAGCAACAAGAAGAATAGGTTTTACCATTTTACTGCAAATAATGACAATTTGCAAATAAACCTTGGTAATAGTTAAAATTCCCGCTCAATATTTCAATTCTTGTGGGTTCGTAGCCTAGCCTGGTAGGGCGACGGTCTCCAAAACCGTCGATCGTCGGTTCAAATCCGATCGGGCCCACTTACGATGTTTTATTTTTTAAAACATTCAAAGCAGAACCAGCTTTGAACCACTCAATTTGTGATAAATTGTAAGAATGCTTTAACATGATTTTTTCAGTATTGCCATCAGAGTGTTCTAATTGACATTCAAAGGATTTGTCAGGAGCAAAATCACTTAATCCTGAGATACTAATTTTATCATCTTCTTTGATCTTCTCATAATCATCAGAGTTTTCAAATGTTAATGCAAGTATGCCTTGTTTTTTGAGATTTGTTTCATGTATTCTTGCAAAAGATTTTGCAATGACAACAGCACAACCCAAAAATCTAGGAGTCATTGCTGCATGTTCACGACTACTACCTTCACCATAATTATTATCTCCAACTATCACCCAACGCATATTTTTTTCTTTGTAGCTTCTTGCAATTTGTGAACAATTTTCAATATTATTTGTAAGAATGTTTTTTGCTTTACCTACTTCATCATTAAATGCATTTACAGCACCTAAGAGTAGATTATCACTAAGATTATCCAAATGCCCACGAAGTCTAAGCCAAGGACCTGCTGGAGAAATATGATCAGTGGTACATTTTCCTTTTGCCTTTAAAATTAAATTTAATCCAGTGAAATCATTACCATTCCAAGACGAGAATGGTTCAAGTTTTTGTAATCTCTCACTTTTTGGATCTAGTAAAACTTCAACATTTTCAGGATTTTCAGATGGAGGAAGGTAAATTCCTTCGGTGTTTACAAATCCATTTGCAGGAACTTCCGGAGCAATTTCAGGAGGAGATAGTTTAATTTTCTTACCATCTTTTCCCTCAAGTGAATCTTCAAGAGGATTGAACGATAAACTTCCTCCCAGTGCAAGTGCAGTAACAATTTCAGGACTTGCTATGAAGTTCATCGTATCACGTTTTCCATCATTACGTCCAGGAAAATTTCGATTAAATGATGTGACAATAGAATTTTTTTCTCCATCTTTTAGCTCGGGTCTTTGCCATTGACCAATGCAAGGACCACATGCATTAGCAAGAACAGTTGCGCCAATTGATTTCAAAGTATCAATTTGCCCATCTCTTTCAATGGTAGAACGAATTTGTTCTGAACCAGGAGTTACTAATAATGGAATTTTTGCCTTAATTCCATGTGTTTCAGCCTGTTTTGCAACACTAGATGATCTAGACATGTCCTCATAAGAGGAGTTTGTACAACTACCAATTAATGCAACAGAAATTTTATCAATATAGTCATTAGAATCTATTTCGTCAGATAATTTTGAAATTGGTCTTGCTAGATCAGGAGTATGTGGTCCAACTACATGAGGTTCAAGAGTTGAAAGATCAATTTCAATAATTTTATCAAAGAATTTTTCCGGGTTTTGTTCGACTTCAGGATCAGCTTGAAGTAAACTCATATGATCATTTGCAAGAGATGCAATTTCTTTTCTATTTGTCGAATTCAGATATGTTTCCATCCTTTTATCATAAGGAAATATTGAACATGTTGCGCCAATTTCAGCACCCATGTTTGTAATTGTTGCTTTACCAGTACAACTAATTGATTCTACACCAGGACCAAAATATTCGATAATAGAATTCGTACCTCCAGATACTGAAAGTTTTCCTGCAACGAATAATATTACATCTTTAGGAGCAGTCCATCCACTCATTTTTCCTTTAAGATGAACACCTATTCGTTTTGGGTAAAGTAATTCCCATGGCATACCTGCCATTGTTTCAGCTGCATCAAGACCACCAACACCTACAGCTATCATTCCTAATCCACCTGCATTTGGAGTATGAGAATCAGTTCCAATCATTAAACCTCCTGGAAATGCATAATTTTCTAAAACTACTTGATGTATGATTCCTGCACCTGGATTCCAAAATCCAGCACCGTACTTGCTGGATGCAGTTTCAAGAAATTTATACACTTCATTATTTTCATACATTGCTAATTTTGTATCAGATTTTCCTTCAGTTCGTGCTTGTATTAGATGATCACAATGTACAGTTGTAGGTAATGCAACAGATTTCAAACCTGCTTGCATAAATTGTAACATAACCATTTGACCAGTAACGTCTTGTAGAGCAACACGGTCAGGTCTAAGAAAAACATAATTCTTTTTTTCATCTAACAGTTTATCTAAAAATTCATCTTCAAGATGTCCTGCAAGAATTTTTTCAGTAAGAGTGAGAGGTCTTTTTAGTGTATTTCGAAATTTTGTGATGTTTTTTTC
>CACDFH010000032.1 GCA_902552015.1 uncultured marine group I thaumarchaeote
AAATGTTCCTTTACACTCTCTTGCAAGATTTGCATTCAAAGATGTGGATGCTGCAACAGATGCCTTCAAAAAAATTCCTGGAGTTGAAGAATGTATCATCATACAAACATCAAGTAGAGTTGAAATTTTCACTGTAAGTAATCTTGAAACAGATGATTCAACAGATGCTAGAAGACCTGAAGGAAAAGGTTTGATAATTAATCAGATGAAAGAAACATGGCAAGAAAATTCTAACATTGAACAAATTGATATTGATCATTTTGATCAAACTCTTGAAGTTTTTAAAGACGATGATGTCTATCTTCATCTTTTAAGATTAGCTTGTGGATTAGATTCTATAGTTGTTGGAAAAGAAGAAGTTTTTGATGAAATTAAAAGATCATTAGAAAATGCAAAAAAATCTGGTGCATCTGGTAAAATTCTTAATAAATTATTTGACAGTATAATTCGACTTGCTAACACCATAAGAGGTTCAACTGAAATAAGTAAAGAAGTTCTATCACTAGGTGATGTTGCATTAAACTTGATAGAAGAAAAAGTTGGTTTGGATGCAAAAAAGAAGGTTTTACTCATTGGAACAGGTGAATCTGCCGCTATGGTTGCAAAAACACTTGGACAAAAAGAAATCTCATTTTCAGTTACGAGCAAAGACATGGAACGTGCTACCAATTTCTCACAACTATTGTGTGGCACTCCGCTAGAATTTGCTGATGTACTTGCTGGATTTGATAAATTTGATATCATTATAGTTGCAACTACTGCTGATTACTTCTTGATTGATCTTGAAACAATCAAACTAGTCATGCAAGAAAAGAAAAAAGGAACTTTAATTTTAGATATTTCTGAGCCAAGAGCTGTAGAAGAAACAATAATGGAATTGCCTCGAATAAAATTACTATTCAGAGATCAAGTTGCAGAAATTTACGAAGAAAATGCAAGATTAAGAGCAGGAATTGTACCTGCTGTTGAGAAAATCATTGACAAAGAATTACCTGTTTTATCTGCATCAATGAAACGAGCATAATTTTTTAAAAAAATTAACCCTGCTGTCTTAAAATTACTTGAGTTAATGCTTCAGGCGAATATTCAATACCATGTTCTTCGATACTGTGTTTTCGGTATTCATCGATCACGTATTCTACTTCTCCTTCTACAACGTAGTCGCATTCAAATCCATAATCTCTGCATGTTATTTTTGCCATTTTCCATTTTTGGCTGGATAATTTTCTAAATATAAGTAATACTGTCAACTTTTGAAGAGAAATACATTTATCCAAATCAAGAAACTTTCCTCACATGGCAGAGACAAAAGCAAAGATCATCTATACTGAATTGTTAAAAGAAGATCTAGTTGTTATCAGATTGGTCCCAGTAAATGGTATGCCAAAATACAGAACTGGACAATTTTTGACCATTGGTTTGCCGGTACGTGCAGAAAATAAAATTGTCAAACGTGCATATTCAATTGCATCACATGCAGAAAATAGAGATTATTTTGAATTTGTAATTAGATGGGTAAGAAAACCATTACCTGGTCGTGTCACCACAGAATTATTTTATCTAAGTGTAGGTGATGAAGTATTACTTGGTGATCCAACTGGTGAAGATCTTATAATTGAAGACAAATATCCTAATGGTGAACCAGACATGAGAAGAGTGGTTTGTGTAGGTGGTGGAACCGGTCTTGCACCATTCATTGCATTTGCAAATCATTTCCGTGATACTAATGATAAAAGACAACTTGTAATTTTACATGGTGCAAGTTATGTTGATGAATTAAGTTACAAACGTCTTTTAACTGATTTTGAAAATGAAAGTAAAGAGAGAGGACCTGATGAATGGAACTTCCTTTACAGAGCTGCAATTAGTAGACCAAAAGAATTCTACAACAGATCATGGAATGGTCAAGTAGGAAGAGTTGAATCATTTTTCAAAGCAAATGCACAAGGAGTTTCCCCATTAGATGAATTAGTTGGAGAAAAAGTAACTCCAGAAAATACTAGAATTTACATTTGTGGTTATCAAGGAACTATTGATGGAGTAATGGACTATGTTGCTGATAGAGGTTTTGTCAATAGAGATAATCCACACGAAGATGGAACATTTGAAGTCAAATACGAATCATACGGATAAAAAATTATTATTCTCTTGGAAGTATCTCGTCTAAAATTTTCTGATTTGCAGCTGCAATAAATGAAACTCTTGTATCATAACTCAAATCTGCATCAAGAGAGTTAAACTCTGCATCCAAAAGCAAACCTCCTGCTTCTTTGACAATTATGTAACCTGCAGCAATATCTTGAATTCTAATTTTATTTCTCAAATCAATAAACACATCCAACAAGCCTTGTGCAAACATTGCCATTTCCAAAGCATTTGCACCAAAGTGTCTAGTGTGACTATGATGTTCAAAAACTGGTTGCAACTTTTTCATTATTTCTTGTGTTGCACCTGAAGTATTGACTCCAACTATTTTGTACAATGGTGTATCTTTGTGAACTGAAATCTGTTTGTCATCAAGAAATGAGCCTTTCCCTTTTGAAGCTGAGTACATTTGACCTGTTGAAAGATTTGTAATTACTCCATCTGTTATGGAGCTGAGCCGATTTTCTGTCGCAAATGCTAACGATGAACAAAAAAATGGAACGCCTCTGACTGCATTTGCAGAACCGTCTATTGCATCCATAATGATGAATCCTTTTGGGTTATCTGATAATTCTACGCGACCACATTCTTCCCCTAATACTACACATTCAAAATTAATCTCCTTTAGATAATCTAAAACAGTATTTTCTGCAGTAATGTCGATATTTCTAGAAATGTCTCCTCCTGCACCTCTTCCAAAATCTCCTGCAGCCTTTTCTGTACCTGCCATGTCTTTTACCGCCTCATAAATCCTCCTTGAGGCTTCTTTGAGAATTTGATTTGTATCCATATGTTTTTCTGATCTGTGTATAATTTAATTGAATAATGTTTTCATTTCTTTGAAAACCTCTTTATTCATGATTGAAATCAAATAATTATGCCAGCAACAGAGTTACAAGGTTCAGGTGGTTGGATTAATGCCGATATTACTGATGAACAAGTTGAAAAATCAAAACTTGTTCCAAATATGGACAAGCATTTCCTAGCATCTCTTGAAAAACTTGATACTGCGAAAATGTTGAAACATTTTTGTAAAACATGTAATGCTGAATTTGACGGTCCAACTCAAATACAAATAGAAGAACAACCAAACGAGGAAGTTGCAAATGGGCTAATTCTAATTGAGAGAGGTCAATACACTTGCCACAAGTGTAACGCCATAATAGGCGAATACCGTGTTTTCTCACAACCTCAATAAGAAAAAAAACACATACATTATTAATTTCGAATCATAATCACATAGTATGGAAGAAAATTACTCTTGGATCTACTTACTCATATTCTTGATTATTCCACTTGCTAGAATAGTTCCTAGATTATTGAGACGTGGAAGCTTCAACGAAAACATATCTGCTCGTCCTGAAAGTCCTCGTGGAAATTTCTTTCAAGAATCATCATCTTCTGATAATTTCCAAGAATCATCAAGAAGAGAAGAATTCTCAACAAAAAATTGGCCTAAAGAAAAAATTGTTCTTGGCTTGTTGATGACAAATATATCAAAATTTGAAGAAATTCAGAAAAAAGGTAATTTATCAACAAACAATTTAGATACAATTCTTCAAGATCTTGAGAAAAGAGGTCTTATGAAACCTGTAGAGAAAAGCGGTCCTTTTGGAAAGTCCATACAACTCAGAATTACAGAGAAAGGTGCAGCAGAGTTTAGACGAATGTGATTAAGATCTTTGAACGCATAAATAGCAATTTGTTAACAATATTTTGTGAGTGGAAAAGACGAATCAATTTTTAGTAAAAGTGCTTTGATGGGAACAAAACCTGGAAAACAAATCATCAAACAAGGTTTATTCAAATCAAAAGGATTCAAACAATTTAATCAGTATAAAGAAGAAGCCGAAAACACCTTTCCTGAATTTGCAAAAAGATTT
>CACDFH010000033.1 GCA_902552015.1 uncultured marine group I thaumarchaeote
TTTTTTTAGTGAGTATGAAATTCGAAGTAGTTAGATCACCATGCATAATTCCATTTTTGTGTAGATTGCCAACAATTTTTCCTAACTTTAAGCAAACTTTGGGAATAGATTTTTCATCCATATCACGTATTAATTTTCCATTTACATATTGCATGTAAATTGAGAATTTTTTGTAATCTACAAAATGAATTAGTGGTGTCGAGATACCAAATGATTTTACATCAGAGATTAGTTGTGCCTCTCTAATTGTTCTTTGTTTTCTAATTCTTGCATCAAGCATAGGATTTCTGTATTTTTTCTCTTTTCGAATTTTTAATACTGATTTTTTTCCGTTCCATGAGGAAAGATACACGTCAGCCTCAGCGCCTTTTTTAAGGATCTTCATTAAGATTATAACCAATTCTTGTAATTAATAGATATAATGATGTTAAATTACGACGCGCCTCTTTACAGACCTCCATCAGAAGCAAATTCATTAATTTTTCAGGTCACACTTGGTTGTTCTTTTAATCAATGCTCATTTTGTGATATGTACAGATCAAAAGAATATTCTGAAAGAACATGGGACGAAGTAAAAGGAGAAATTGACATGATGGCAAAAATTATGCCAGATACACAAAGAATCTTTTTGGCAGATGGAGATGCAATTAATTTATCAACAGAATACATGGAAAAAATACTCAAATACATTCGAGAAAAATTTTCTTCAATTGAAAGAATTTCATGCTATGCAATGCCGATGAATCTATTGAAGAAAACTCCAGAAGATTTACAGAAATTACATGATGCCGGATTGAATATGCTATATCTTGGAATTGAAAGTGGTTCAGATATTGTACTGAGGAAAGTTACAAAAGGTGCAACATCAAAAACTATCATCAAAGCATGTAACAAAGCAAAAGATGTAGGATTCAAGTTGTCATGCATGGTCATTTTAGGATTAGGAGGAAAAAAATACTCAAAAGAAAATGCAATAGAGACAGGCAAGGTAATCAGTGCATCAAAACCAGATTTTGTTGGAGCACTAACATTGTATCTAGAAAATGGAATTAAAGATGAATTCATTACAAAATGGGGAGGAGAGTTTGTTAGAATAGATGATAACGAATCATTAGAAGAATTAGAATTACTTGTGTCAAACATTAATGCAGAAAATCAGATGGTTTTTCGTGCAAATCATGGTTCAAATGCATACAATATTGCAGGAACGTTCCCTCAAGACAAAGAAGAGATGCTTGAAAAAATTGGTTGGTTAACAAAACATCCTGAAAACGCAAGACCGCAAGGATTAAGAGGATTTTAGAATCAAATTTTATCCAGTAATTCTTTCACATTGTCTGGAAGCTCAGGTAATTCAGTATGACTAGTATTGTTTTGAATTATTTCAGGACCAATTCTTCTAACTTTTTGAGTTCCAATCAAAGTATCCAAGCTTCGTTGGATGTCCTTTTCTGGCAAAACAGAAGATAGTTTTGAGAGAAGCTCTTCCTCATTCTCATATTTTTCAATGGCATATTGAACAAGAGTCATTTTATCATTCATGTTAAGTTCTGACATGTATTTTTCCGTAGTTTTGTCGAATTAAAAAATATTCGGTAGTGGGCCCGCGGTGATTTGAACACCGGATCTTCGCCGTGTAAGGGCGACGTCATAACCGAGCTAGACTACGAGCCCGCCAAAAAGTTCTTCGTTAAAATCCATTTAAATCTTTGAAAAGAAAAAATAATCAGAATATGACAAAAATTCTATTTTTTTGTAGTCCAATAGGATTAGGACACGCAACAAGAGATCTAGCAATAATTAATCAATTGGAATTAGAATCATGCAAGGTAGTTTCAGGTAGTTCAGCTATACAATTTTTTGAAAAAAATAACATCAAGGCAGTGGATGCTTACTCACCTCCAAACTTTGAAGTACAAAATGGGAGATTAGAAAAATCTTTGAAATGGCTTTGGAGCTATTACAAATATTATAAAAAATGCAAAGAAGTTTCGGAACAAATTATCAGCAGTGAGAAACCAAATTTGATCATAAGTGATGAAGATTTTGCATCAATAGCAGTAGCACAAGAGAGAAAAATTCCAAATATAGTCATCACAGACATTCTAGAAACAAAATTTACTAGTGGATTTGGAGCAATGATTGAAAAAAAGATGAATAAAACAATGCAGGAAATGTTGCAAAAAGCAGACAGAGTCATTATTCCAGAATCAGGAATGGATAAAGACAACATAGTACGAACAGGACCAATTGTAAGAAAAATACAAAAAAAACGTGAAGACATTAGAGAACTCTTAGATTTTAAAAAGAAAACAATTGTTCTTTGCGCAGGTGGTACAGAAGCTGGTAAATTTCTAATTAAACAAACAATTGATGCAATGGAAAAAATTGAATCAGATATTGATTTAGTTTTAGTTTCAGGTCCAAAAATTAACGATGAGTTTGGGAAGGATGTAAGAAATTTAGGTTTTGTAGAAAATCTTCATGAAATTATTTTTGCTGCAGATTTAGTAATTTCTCTTGCAGGAAAATCTACAATTGACGAATCAGTAGTTTATGGAACACCTGGAATTTTCATACCAATAAAAAATCACTTTGAACAAGAAGACAATGCAAAAGAAATGGGATTTAATTTTGAAGATATTTTTGACTTGGAAAATTTGATTAGGCAAAATATCAATAAGGACCGAAACGAACAACAGCAAAATGGAGTAGACGCAGCAGGCATGGAAATTACAAAAATTCTTTTTGAAAAAAATAACGATTAATACGGCAATGATATTTTGAATTAATCATGAGCAAGCTAACGATAGCAAAATTTGGAGGAAGTGCTATAGGAATTGACGGGGAAGGAATACCGGAAATTGTAAAAAGAATCAAAGAGATTCAGGAAAATAGCAAATTAGTCGTAGTTTGTTCTGCACCACTGACTATGGTTGATGGTAAGAAGAGATCATTGACAGATGTAATTTTGGGAATAGGAAACAATGCTGCCAATGGTAATAATTTTGATTTTTCAATTGTAGAAAAGCCATACGTCAAAATTTTAGAATATGTTAATGATGAATCTAAAAATTCATGTAAGGAAATAATTGATGAGTTTTTGAAAAATTCAAAAGAAGCAATTGATCTAGCGTCATCTAAAAAAGAATTTTTAGATGAGATTCGTTCAAAGGCACTAGCATTTTCTGGAGAAGTCTTAATGTCTCACGTTTTAAATCTCATTTTAAGAAGTAATGACATTAAATCAGACACAATTTCACTTGATGATTGGCCAATAATTACAGATAACAATATTGAATCAACAAATTTCCTATTCTCAGAATCAATCTCAAGAATGGACAAATTAGAACAAATTCTTGACAAAAATGATGTCGTATCAATTGGAGGATTTATTGGAAAAACAAAAGATGGGATTATTACAACATATGAAAGAGGAGGTTCAGATAGAACTGCAGCTGATTTAGGTATTTTATTTCATAAAAAATACGATACAGTAATAGATCTTGAAAAAGATAGTTCTGTTGTATCTGCGGATCCAAAAATTGTAAAAGAGGAGTTGGAAGAAGTTAATGAATTATCATACAACGAAGCAAGATTAGCTGGAATGTTTGGTATGAAAATTGTGGACCCAATTGCGATTAAAGAAATTCTTGAAAACGGAGTAGAGATACCACTTACAATTACAAATATGAATTCACCAGAAATGATTACAAGAATTCAAAGAAAACCAGAAGATAAGAGCGGACATCCATTGAAAATTGTTACAGGTAAGAGAAATTGTGCTATATTAAGAATAGAATCTGAAATGATTAGAGATTTACTCGTATCATTAGATAAGGATAAGCGATATAGTGAATTTATCGTCTTAT
>CACDFH010000034.1 GCA_902552015.1 uncultured marine group I thaumarchaeote
TGCATGGTCCCCCATGAACCACCTCTGTTTACGAGCATTAATTCATCACTAGCTATTTCAGAATCGTCGTTTTTGTCTTTCCAGTCGTATAGATAAAGAGATGAAATTTTTAGATCATCTGCATAAATCGGGTTTGTTTTGTTCATGAAAGTATCAAAAGAAAAATTAGCATTTAGAACTAACAATGATGAATCTTCAGGAATAATTCTAGAAGAGTTGGCCTGTATATTTTCTGAGTAAGTTAGATTAGCTAAAGGAATGTAATTTGGTCGATATACTTTAGATTCATTATGATACGAATCTTGTAAACGTGGTTCCGTTGTTCCATCATAAACAAATTTTTCAATTAATTTTAGATTTTCAGGAAGTATTTTTACAGTCAAAGTACTATTTGTTGGATTTTCGATTTTGAATGAAGCAGATGTCGCATCACCAGGACTTAATCTTCCACCAAACCAGCTAGTTTGAGGAATATTTTCTAATGAAATTTCAGGATATGCCATACCAATTGAAGTATAATTGAGATTTTTTAATGGTAATTCAAGAATTTTATTTAGATTTTTTGAAGAGTCGGTAGTATAGACGTTAAAAACACCACCTTCACCATTGACCAAACGTATTGCATCAAGTGAATTAACCATTCCTGTGCCTTGAGTAAATACATCATTATGCATATCATTAGCAGTAGACATAAGGATATTTTTTACATCAAAAGGTGAGAATGGTTTAGAATTATCATTTAGCTCTTGTATAACTAATGCCGCGGTTCCAGACACTATAGGAGCAGACATACTAGTTCCACCAAACATACTAAATGGATCTTGATCATAATCTTCAGATGGTTTTGTAACAGATGCAGGTGTAAAACTATATGCACCAATACTCATCAGATCAGGTTTTGGATCACCAATTAGTGTTGGACCTCTACTTGAAAAATCAACTACATGATCAGAATGTGTTGTAGAATTTCCAAATCTTGGTTCATTTTTGAAAGGCCCATAACCAACAAACACATTGTTTGTGGTAGCACCAACACTAATTCCAGTAGGAGATGCGTTTGGTAATCCTATTGTGCCATAACCATGTCCAGAGTTTCCAGCACTAGAAATCATTAGCACACCAGGATAATCTTCAGAAAATGAATTCGGTAAACTAAGAGTGGTCATGACCAAAGATAGCAAATCAAATCCCGGTGCATATTCAAAATTTGGAAATGTAGATACGCCCCAACTATTAGATATTATATCAGCACGAGTATTTCCAGAAAACTTCCATTCTATATCATCATTATCAAATCCTGCAGACCAAAGCCATGCATATAAAATATCTCCAAACCACAATGCCTTTACAGGAATTATTTTTGCATCAGGTGCAATACCTCTAATATTGAATTTTTTTGTATCATTGTAAATATCATATTCTACCATACCTTTTGAAATTATTGTACCTGCACTTCCAGTTCCATGACCTTGAACATCAGTCATTACACCGAAAAATTCACCGTTTCGATTAATTGGCGGCAGTAAGGTTCCGTTTATTGCACCAAATGTTTCGTCAATTTCAGATTCATTTTCAATAACACCATAGATGTCTAAAACTTGAGCGCCAAGGGTTCCAACACTGTAGTCAGATTTACCATCATTATCATAATCATAAATTAGAAATTCATTTCCATCACCTATTACATGATGAGTATCATCAGTGAAATCAAAATCAAATTCTATTTTTTTATCTGAAGAGTTTTTTGTAAAGTCTTGCCAAGAAGTTGACATATCAGGGATAATAGTATCATAATAACCAGATTCCTCTGAATCAACAACTAAAACAGGTACGACTTGTGGCTGACTCGGAGAACCCTGATACATTACACCCAAATGATAAATTCCACTTTTTGATTCGATGTAATCATGTTTGTCATTTCCAATTCGCATGTCATCATTTAATGTTCCATTTAGAAGAGGAGAAGAACCAAACATAGGAAACATGGAATTATATACCAACAAACTAGTTCCGTCTCCATTTTGTTCAATATTCAGAAATACACCGCCACCTCTAGGTTTTACATAGACATCAGAAGTTGTATTATATAATGAAGATTTTGTAAAATTCTTAATTGTTCCATATTGATCAATGTTTGCCGCAAAAGTTGCATTAGTCAATATTAGACCTTGACCATCAGGATCCAACATTATAGGAAAATTTTCGTTATCACGTGCTAATGCATGCTGCATGTCAGGATTTGAAAAATCAACGCCAGTATCAATTATGGCGATTGTAACATCATTACCAGTAACATTGTAAAGATTGTGTACACGTTCAGAATTTGCAATATTTCCAATTGTAGATATTTGACTAACATTATTTTTTGATACATACTTTGAATGAAAATCTAATTGAAAATCTTCAATCATATGGAATCCTTTTGATTGAAAAATAGACAGAGTACTTTCAGGAATTGTTACTATTGAAAAAAATCCATTTGATGAAGATATAGAATAGGGCGTCTGTATGAAATTACTAATTTCAGAGAGATTTCCCTTTCCAAATATCAAATAACGTTTTACTTCTTGTTCATTCGATGATTCATTGAATTGAATTATTTTTGATTCGTTGAAATTATAATCTCCTTTTCCAAGATTATAATCAATCATATCTGCATCAAAATATGAGAATGATTCAGAGATTAACGGAAGTATTAGAATTAAGAATACAGTTACAAGTACGGATTTCATCATGATCAAAAAATATGTATCATGAATAATTATAGCTTATCTTCGTCTAGCAATAATTACAATTTGTAATGCGAGTATAATTGCAATCGATGCTACAACAGGGAAAAGTAATGCATTAAGCTGAGATGAACCTTCTTCTATGTTCCCAACAGAATCAGATATCAATACTACACTATTGTCTAAATTTGAACTTGCATCAGATAATGATGAACCAAATTGGGAAGTTTCCTGTTTTAGATTTGCCAATTCAGTTTTAGTTTCATCTAAGATTTGATTTAATTCCAAAATTTGTGCAGATATTCCACTAATATCTTGAGTTAAAACATTAGTTGCACCAGATCCATGAGAGATATTTCCTTCATCAAAAGTTACCATATGAAAAACGTATATTCCTTCTAGTGCAGGAAGATAATCTACATAATACAATCCTTGATGTAATATTTTTAGATCATCTTCTAGATTTTCTACCTGACCATTAGGTAGATGTACATGAGAGGTACCAAGTATTTGATTTGGATTATCACCAATTAGTAGACCATCGCTTGATGTTTGAACAAATACACGAAAGTCTCGACTCACAGCAGCAGTTTCAGGTGCAAAAACAATTGTATTTACATTTCTTTCAATAGGAATTTGAACAAATTCAGATGTTGATGAAAATTTTACCTGGATTATTTTTGATATTCCTCCTTGTTGATTAGAAATAACTTCGAGAATGTATGTTCCATATGGAAGATTAGTCGTTGGTTCATCCCACTCCATCAAGAAATGATGAAAAGAACCATCATCACTTGTCATCAATTGTTCAAATTCTGCAATTGTGTCATCAGGAGTAAATAATCTAATGATTATTGGTTCTTTTGGCATAGCCTGACCATGTACAAATATTGGTTCACCGGGAGCAAATACCAATTGATTTGTATAAACATCCAAAGTACCTTCTAATCGTTCCTGAAACACTTCAGCATTTGCAAATGTCATAGGAGTAAATGAAATGAGGAGAATTGAGAAAAATATTGCCTTGGATTTCAATAATTTGATT
>CACDFH010000035.1 GCA_902552015.1 uncultured marine group I thaumarchaeote
GAAAATAAGAGAAATCAGTATTATTTACTAAAAAAAGCAGGGGTAAAATATCCAAAGATTTTTGAAAATCCAAAATCAATCAACAAACCTGCAATTGTCAAAGTAATGGAAAAGGACAGAAAATTAGAACGTGCATTTTTCACAGTTACATCATATGCAGATTACAAAGAAAAATCTGAGGAAAAGATCAAAAAAGGTATCATTGCAAGAAAGGATTTAGAAAAAGCAAGCAGCGAGGAATTGGCAATTGGAACATACCTGAACTTTAACTTCTTCCATACTCCAATTTCAGATCAAGTGGATTTCATAGGAATTGAAAGAAGATTACAGACCAACATACATGATTACAATGCACTTCCTGCAAAACAACAGATAGAGATGGATATCCCACTACAAAATATCGAGGTAGGACATACACCTGCAAGTATCAGAGAATCATTGTTGGAAAAAGTTTTCAAAATGGGTGACAAATTTGTCAGAGCTGTGAAAAAAGAATATGCACCTGGCATTATTGGTCCATTTTCACTTCAAAGCGTAATTACAAAAGATTTGGAGATGATTGTATATGATGTATCACTTAGAGTTCCAGGAAACCCAATTGTTGCAACCACAAGTCCATATACAAAATATCAATACGGTACAACATTTGGAATTGGACGACGAATAGCTATGGAAATTAAACGAGCCGTAGAAGAAGATAAAATCAAAGATATTGTTACGTAGTCTCTTCGATTGGACTTTTGAGCATATTGCTTCGAACTAGGATTGGAATTTTGTAATATACTGCTAGTGCTACGGCATCAGATGCACGGTAATTTCGTAAGACCAGGTCTTTTTTGCCTGTAAGGTAAAGATTTGCTCGTAAGGCATCCCCACTTTCATAAATTTTGACCTTAACTAACAACAATTCATTTGCTTCACAGATATCTTCAAGCATTTTGTAAATTGTTGGAACCGTGTCATGGTCATCATCAAGGAAGCTTGCAATATGTCTAGATACTTCGCCTGAAAATGCACGCATGTGAAATTCTCGCTTATCATCAGAGTGTAAAATTACTAAACCCTCATTTCCATATGGATCTACAAACCCTAAATTGCTGATTGTAACTACTTCATAATCTGGATCTTGCATTTCATTAATTTCCATTATGAAATTTAGTTACAGAACATATGTTAAAAATATAATGAACTAAGTAAAAGATCTCACATGAAAACAGAGACTACCAAAGGTGGTCAAAATGACAAAAAACTAATCATTTTAGGATTCATCTCAATTGGAATTTTATTTTTGATCTATGTTAGATTTGAGTATCAAGAAATTACACCTGATGCAGTTCAATCTATTGAGAGATTAGGTACAGCGTTTTACATATTATTTGCAATTTCAATAGGAATGATTGGAGTGGGTCTTAGAAGATTTCAGAAAAGAGTTGCAGCGACAGGAAATACAACTGTATTATCCATGATTTGTAGTAACACACTTGGTGGCAAAGCCAAAAAAACATTTGTTATAACATTCATAGTTTATGGGATATTTTTCTCGATGACATCAGGAATTTTGGTGTATCAGCCAGAAGTTATATTTTCATATCATTATGGGGCAGATGTTCCATCAGCACATGTAACACCATGTTGCGGACCACCCGGATATATGCCAAAATTTGTTGCGTATTTGACAGAACATGTGGGAATAAACGTGGTTCCGATCAATCTTCTGTTACAAATAGTTGTTTCATATCTTGTCGCAACAAATACCGCATTAGCAGTTAATGCAATTGCAATTACAAAAAAGACCGGAGGACTTGGAAGCATTGGTGCAACTACAGGATTATTCATAGCATGTCCAACATGTGTAGGTTCATTTTTGTCATTATTCATTGGTGCCACTAGTGCAATAGCATTTACAATTGCAATAACAGAATTACAAACATTATTTATTGCAATTTCAATTCCAATATTGATTTTGACACCGTTTATCATTTCTAAAAGAATAATAAAATCTCAAAATTCCTCTAAAGATGTGGAGTGATCTTCGGATTATCTGAATTTCCAATATCAAAGCCATCTCTTCGCAAATATTTCAAAACCAATTTGTATACTAATTCATCATGTTCAACTTCATCAGATAATTGCTTCCAATCCATGTAGCCTTTTTCCTTTATGAGAGGTTTCAATCGCATATTGGTGTCTTCAGCAATTTTTTTACAATCTTCATACGAATTTCCATTCTTGTAGGAGGTACCACGGCCATCACAAGTTTTCATAGTAAAATTTGAAGATACAAGGATAAATAATTTGATTAAAAATTTTTTAATTTTTCAGTGACAATTTTGAAAATTGCCTCATTATCCAGCAATATACAAGGAAGACCGTTTTCTTCACATGCCTGTCCGCTCTCAGTATCACGAGTTATCAAAATCATTTCATTTTCTTTTGCATAATTTATTACTGAATAATCAGTATGGAGTTTTTTGCCTTCACTTCTGAGTTTTTTTACACTATACGCATCATATCCGAGTTGAATTAGACGCTCATCCATCCCATCATCCATTTCATCAATTAAAATTTTCATTTTAGATTAGATACGATTTTTTTAATCTGAGATATGATTTTGGTTTTATCAGTTATTGATATTTCAGGCTCTACAGTAATGAATAGAGATTTTGTCTTTGCATACATTACAATTTGAGAGATATTTTCACGTTCAACATTTACAAATCTGACCTTTCCTAATGATTTGTCAAATTCTTCTCTCATCTTTCTGCGAACTGTAACATCCTGGCAAAATTTTTCTTCGTTTTTTGTTTTTAGTAAAGATGGAACTTCGTCTCTCATTTCAGATTTTAGAATTTTTCCATTTTTGTGGATAATGGCAATGAAACGAATCATTTTGTGAAGTTTGCCAATTTTTTTAATCAAAATTTCGAGTTCATCATTTTGGGCCATGAAATTTGGCAAAAATGATCAAATATAACGGTACTTGAAATTTTTAAAATAAATAGAAAAAAGGGATTAATAAAAGGCAGCGTTAGCAGTGCCAGATATTTTTTCCACAGTTTTGTGATCTGCTATTTCAGCAATAATGTCTACATTCATCATTCCGGTTACAACAAGTATGTTCTTGTCCCA
>CACDFH010000036.1 GCA_902552015.1 uncultured marine group I thaumarchaeote
CACACAGGAAACGGAATTCGATTAATGATTGCACAAATGGGTTATGGTATTGGAAAAACTGAAAGACCTGATTATCCATACAAACCACAATCAATTAACATGAAAGGTAAAGCATGTATCTATGCAACATTAGGTATGGCTGCTCTTGCAATGTGGTATGGAATGGCGGTGATGTTCTCATGATGGTATTACGAGAAAGCGTCATAATGAAAATTCACTATGGCAGTGCCATAGGTGCATTGTTCTTAACAGTTATACACATAATGATGAGAATGACTCAAGACTTTCACGAATCATTAGAATACGAAAATGTAATTGCAAATTATGAAAGTATTGGTTATGCTATATTACTTGAATTATTGTTGATCTTAATTTCTGTTCATGGATTTAATGGTTTGAGAGTAATTCTACTAGAAATGAATCAAGGTCCAACATATGAAAAACTTGTAACAATTGGATGTCTTGCTGGAATGGTAGCATTAATTGCATATGGTTCACGAACTATAATTATGACAAATCTGGGGATGGTATAATGGCAACGCTTCATCCTAAACTATCAGAAGAACTTTCACAAACAACAGTCTCTTCTACACAGTCTATTAAATTAAAAATTAAAAGAAGTAATCCAAACGTAAACTCTGACGAAAAATTTGATGACTTTGTTGTCCCAATTGAAAAATGGACAACTGTTCTAGATGCTTTACTAGATGTAAAATCACATCTTGATCATTCTGTTGGAATTCGTTATTCATGCAGACAAGCATCATGTGGTTCATGTGGAATGAAGATTAACGGTAAACCTGGTTTGGCATGTTTTACTAAAATATCTGAATTAAATTCTGATACTATTACTGTGGAGCCGATGGATAACTATCCTGTAGTTCGTGATCTTGCTGTCAACTTTGATAGAATGATAAACAATCACAAAAAAGTTATGCCATATGTAATTAGAGAAGATTCTGAAATCGATGCTGAAAGTGGCGTAAGAGAATTTCTCCAAAGCCCTGAAAATGTTGAAAAATACATTCAATTCTCAAGTTGTATCAAATGTGGTTTATGTAATTCTGCATGTCCAACCATGGCTATGGACAAAACATTTGTTGGTCCGCAGGCTCTGGCTCAAGCTTACAGATACATTGCTGATGATAGAGATAAAGGAAAAAACAAACGACTCAAAGTTATAGACGAATCTCATGGAATTTGGAGATGTCACTTTGCTGGCTCTTGTAGTCAGGTATGTCCAAAAGGAGTTGATCCTGCAATGGGAATTCAACTTTTGAGAGGATATCTTTTAGGAATTAGAGATTAATCCTTTTTGTGAGGATTTGGGCTATTATTCACTTGATTGTTAATCTGTTCTGCCATAAAGTGATTTGAGACATTTACCTTAACATCATCAATTCCTTGTATGCTCAATAAATTATCATGAATATCTTGAGCAATTTTGAATCCAAACACTGCTGGACAAAACGGACTTGTTAGATGCAAATCAACTTTGACATTGGCATCATTGATGTCTACCTCATCAATTAATTCTAATTCTGTAATTGTAGTATTGATTTCAGGATCTACGATTTGTGATAATTCATCGAAAATTTTCACTCGTAGCTGTTTAACATCTTGTGTCATTGAATTGAATCCGTAGTTGCTATATATAGCGATTTTGAATCCATGTTGATGTATCGTTCCCGATTAGGAAAAGATCTTGATGATATTACCTTAAGCTATGTTTCATCAATAAAAGATGATTCTGATATTGCATTTTATGATATTATTGGAAGTGAAGCACACGTTATCATGTTATATGAAAATAAACTCTTGTCAAAAACTGAAACAAAAAAAATCTTGACTGCATTAGAGGAATTAAAGGGAGGAAACATATCTCAACCTGATTTTGAACCAGAAGACATTCATGAATTAATAGAATCACTAGTAATCAAAAAAACTGGAATTGAAAATGGCGGTAAAATGCATACTGCTCGTTCACGAAATGATCAAGTAGCACTTGACATTCGATTAAAAATTCGTGATGACATTAACATACTCTTGCAGTGTTTAGTTGAAACGATATCAACTCTTCTCAAAACTGCACAAGAAAACACTAAGACAATAATGCCACTTTACACTCATCTTCAACAAGCTCAAGTTGGAGTATTCTCACATTATTTACTTTCATATGCTGACTCATTACTGCGTGATTTAGACAGATTCATGTCATTGTATGACCGAGTGAATCAAAGTCCACTTGGTGCTGGTCCTGTAGGTGGAACAAGTCTTCCTATTGATAGAGACAGTACTGCAAAATTACTTGGCTTCTCCTCTCTTGTAGAAAATTCAATTGATGCAACAAGTACACGTGATTTTGTAGCAGAATATGTTGCAAACTCGGCAATAATGATGACAAATCTAAGTCGTCTGTCTGAAGATTTTATTATTTGGTCTTCAGCTGAATTTTCATTCATAGAACTTTCTGACGATTTTACATCTCCATCAAGTGTAATGCCACAAAAGAAAAATCCAGATATTTTAGAACTAACAAGAGGAAAAACATCTCAAGTTATAGGCTATCTAACATCCATCTTAACTACTACCAAAGGTTTACCATCTGGATACGGAAGAGATCTACAACAAATAAAATCCTCAATATGGTCAACATCAAAAACATCAATCACTGCATTGATCATCATAAAATCAATGTTATCTGATCTTACAGTAAATCAAGAAAAAATGCAAAAAGCAACTGAAGAAGGATTTCTTATTGCCTTGGACCTCGCTGAAAATTTAGTTCTTGAAAAAATACCCTTTCGTACAGCACATAACATTGTTGGAAATCTAGTCCAATTAGCACACAATTCAAAAAAATTACTTACTGATTTGGAATTAAATGAAATTGAATCTCTTCGAATAAAAGAGATCAAAACAAACAAACTTTTTGAATTGATTCAAAAAACGACAATTTCTTCATCTCTTAAACAAAGAAAGTCAAAAGGTTCTGCAGGAACCTCTGAACAGACACGAATGATTGGGCAGAGAACCAGAAAGCTTGTTTCTCTCAAAAAATCCGTTAAAACCCAAAATGATAATGTGAAAAAATCACTAGCCGTTTTGGAA
>CACDFH010000037.1 GCA_902552015.1 uncultured marine group I thaumarchaeote
CTTTAGTTGATACTCCTGGTTACATGCCTGGTTCAAACCAAGAACATAATGGAATAATTAGACATGGAAGTAAATTACTATACGCATATTGTGAAGCAACAGTTCCAAAAATTACTATTGTAATTGGTAAAGCATATGGCGGTGCATACATTGCAATGGGTAGTAAAAATCTAAGAACTGATGTTAACTATGCATGGCCAACTGCACAAATTGCCGTACTCGGTTCAGAAGGTGCTGTCAAAATTATGAATAGAAAAGACTTGGCAAACTCTGATAATCCTGAAGAATTACTAAAGAAACTAAAAGATGAATTTACTGAAAAATTTGCAAATCCTTACGTTGCCGCATCCAATGGTACAGTTGATACTGTCATTGATCCTGCAGAGACACGTCCAATGCTCATTAAAGCACTTGAAATGTTAAGCAACAAACGCGATAAACAACTTCCTAGAAAACATGGAAATATCAACCTGTGATTAAATATGATTGAGAAAGTACTAATTGCAAACAGAGGAGAAATTGCCCTTCGTGTAATGAAGACATGTAAGACTTTAGGAATTAAGACTGTAGCAGTATATTCGGATGAAGATGTAAATTCCCTTCACGTAAAAACTGCTGATGAATCATACTACATAGGTGAGGCTGCTCCTGCAAAGAGCTATCTCAACCAAGAAAAAATTCTTGAAGTCATGCTATCTTCTGGTACTGATGCTATCCATCCTGGTTATGGATTCCTCTCAGAAAATGATGATTTCGCACGATTATGTGAAAAAAACAAAATTAACTTTATTGGACCTTCTGCAGATTCAATGAATCTTTGTGGAGATAAAATGCGTTGCAAAGCCGCAATGCTAAAGGCTGAAGTTCCAACTGTACCTGGAAGTCCAGGAATAGTTGATGATGCACAACAAGCAGAAAAAATTGCAAATGAAATTGGTTATCCTGTACTTTTGAAATCCGTTTATGGTGGAGGAGGTCGTGGAATTAGATTAGTTACTAATGATAAAGAATTGAATGAAGGCTTTGCAACAGTAACTTCTGAATCTATAGCTGCTGTAGGCAAATCTGCAATCATCGTTGAAAAATTCTTAGAAAAAACAAGACATATCGAATATCAGATGTGTAGAGATAAGCATGGAAATGCAGTACATCTCTTTGAGAGAGAATGCTCTATTCAGAGAAGAAATCAAAAATTAATTGAACAAACTCCTTCTCCTATAGTTGATCAAGCAAAAAGAGAAGAAATTGGTGAATTAGTTGTAAAAGCAGCCGAAGCAGTTGATTATACTAACTTGGGTACAGCGGAATTTTTGAGAGCAGATAACGGAGAATTTTACTTTATAGAAATTAATGCAAGATTGCAAGTAGAACACCCAATTTCTGAAATGGTGTCTGGATTAGACTTTGTAAAACTTCAACTAGATATTGCAAATGGTGAACCATTGCCATTCAAACAAAGTGATCTAAAGATGAATGGTTATGCTATTGAATGTAGAATTAACGCAGAAGACACCTTCTTAGACTTTGCACCATCTACTGGCCCTGTACCATATGTTACAATTCCTTCAGGACCAAATGTTAGATGTGATACATACTTGTATCCTGGATGCACAGTATCTCCATTTTATGATTCATTGATGGCAAAACTGTGTACTTGGGGGCCAACATTTGATGAATCAAGAATAAAAATGCTAAACGCATTAAATGACTTTGACATTCAAGGAGTAGAAACTTCAATTCCATTATACAAAACTATTCTAAATTCTGAGGAATACAAGAACGGACAATTGTCAACTGATTTCTTAAAGAGATATGATATGATTGAAAAATTAGAAAAAGACCTAATCCAAGATAGAAAAGAAAAACAAATTCCTGCTATTGCTTCAGCAATCATGCACTCTGAATTTTATAAAAGTAAAGTCAAATCCCAAAACTCTGGTGATACAGACGGAATCTCTACATGGGTAGAGAGAGGTATTATGTAAAAATGAAATACAAAGTTCAAGATAGCGATGAAATTGTAGACGGTGAAATCTTAGAGAAATTATCTCAAGATGAATACAAAATTAAAATTAAAGATAATGAATATGTAGTAAAAATACTTCACACCGATTCAAATGTCATGGAATTTGTTTTGAATAACGAATTTCATTCAGTTAGATATGTAGATAGTCAAACTTCTGAGATGAACTTCATTGTAGATGGTTCATCAATGTCTGTAAACATGAACTCACACCTTGATGATATTGTTTACAAAAATTCTGGTGGAAGTGATTATACAAGTCAAACAATCAAAGATTATGATGTTTTATTGAAAGATTTGTTGCACGTAAAAGATTACAATGCAGCAAAACGTTCTGTTTTCATCTTAGATGAAGAACACAAAGTAATTTGGAAATGGGTTTCAGAAGATCCATTAAAAGAACCAGATTACAGCGAAATTATGAATGCTGCAGCCGTACCGACAAATAATACTGGTGCAGCCCAGAATAATGGTTTGTCAGCTTTTGCTGGAATAATAATTTCTTTTGAGATAAGTTTCAAGCCGTCTCCTGCTAATTGGAGCAAACCCTCAATTTTTCCACAATAAAATGGACCTACACGGAGTTGGAGTTTTGCTAGCATTTTTCTTTCAACAAAGATTGTTCCAGCAGCTATGAGTGCTGCAAAACCAAATCCAGGAAATACTACAATTCTAAATAAATCAGAATACAGAAGAGACTTTATCAACGGAATTTGCATCGTCGGGTTAAACAACCATGTAAATGCCAAGAAAGCAGTTAGGAGCTCACCATCAATTACGGGCAAGTCCATGTAGAATAGTACAATTTGGATTGCAGGAATTCCTGCAAGTGTAACAATTGTTAAAATCCAAAATGCATTATCAAAAATTCCTTTAAGGAAATATCCAAGACGGAATTTTGGTGCAATAACAGACATTTATCGGTCAGCCTCCACAGGCCAATAGTTTAGACTCCAGTAAACTGCTGGCATGTTTCCAAGTTTTTCTCCCTTTA
>CACDFH010000038.1 GCA_902552015.1 uncultured marine group I thaumarchaeote
AAAAAAGTGTTAGTTGTAGGATATGGTTCTATAGGAAAGAGACATGTACAGAATTTATTAGAAAAAAAATCATTAGAAGTTATTGTTGTAACTAAACAAAAAATCATATCAAAAAATTCTAGGCTGAAGATTATTCATAATTTGGATGAGGCATTAAAAGAGAAACCAGATATTGGATTTGTAACTAATGAGACTAGATTTCATCTTCCCACAGCAATAAAATTAGCAAGAAATGGAATTAATCTTTTTATTGAAAAACCACTGTCAGATTCTCTTAATCAAGTAAAAACTTTGCAAAAGATTGTCAAAGATAAAAAATTAATTACAATGATTGGATGTAATCTTAGATTTTTTCCTCCAATATTAAAAATAAAAAAATTGATAGAACAAAATAAAATTGGTAAAATAATTTCAGTACAAATTGAAAATGGTTCATATTTGCCAGATTGGCATCCGTATGAGGATTATAGAAAAGGTTATGCTGCAAAGAAAAAATTAGGAGGGGGAGTGTCACTAACCCAGATCCATGAAATAGATTATCTTAAATGGTTTTTTGGAAATGCATTAGAAATCAGTTCATTATCAGGAAAATTTAGCAATTTGGATATAGATGTTGATGATTATTCTACATCAATTTTGAAATTTAAAAAGGATATAATTTGTGAAGTTCATTTAGATTTTTTGCAACGTCCACAATACAAACGATGTAAAATTAGAGGGCTTGAAGGCATAATTGAATGGGATTCAGAATCTAACAAGGTTAAAATTTTTAATCCAAAACAGAAAAAATGGAAAAATGTTCATTTAGATAAAAATTATAATCTAACACAAAAAAAGAGATTGAATTTGATGTATAAAGATGAATTAGATCATTTCATGAATTGTATAAAAAATAAAAAAAATACAATTAATTCTCTTGATGATGCAATTGACACATTAAAAATTGCATTGGCAATTAGAGATGGCACAAAATTGAAAAAAATTAATTATTAATTTTTGATTTTGATGTTTTTTCAATAAATAATTTTGCTATTTGAAATTCAAATTCAGTATCAATCATGAGACCAGATTCTATGGGGATTTCGAATGGAAGAGCTTTATTGATTTCTGTTCTTATTTTTCTATCTGGATGAAGAAATTTTTGTAGATTATATGTGTGAAGGCCGTTCATTTGATAAACAATAGGGGCTTGCTGTCTGGAAGTTGGGCGTTTATTCTTTTTTACTAATTTTAGAAATCCCTTAGAATTAGTTTCAACAACATTATAGTATGGATTTAGGTGCTGTTTGTAAACACCAATTACTAAATTTGCATTTTTCCTTTTTAGTAATTTTATAGATCCAAGTATATCTTCATCACGTATGAATGGAACGGTACAATCACGCCAAACAAATGTATCAAATTTATAACCTAAAGAAATGATTTTGCCAATAAAATCCACCAGTACATCATCCATTGGTACTGAACCACCTGCCAATTTTTTTGGTCGTAAAAATGGAACTTCAGCTCCAAATTTTTTTGATATTTTGGCAATTTCAGTATCTTCAGTGCAAACAAAAACATGACTAAAAATTTTTGATTTGAGAGCTGATTCTATAGTATACGAAATTAATGGTTTTCCATTAATTTTTCGAATATTTTTTTTTGGGACACCTTTTGAGCCACCTCTGGCAGGTATTACACATATTGGTTTCAATAATAATTCTTACTCAGCTATTTATTTAAAACATTTTTAAAAATGCAAATTAAGTATGCGTATATTGGTATTTCATGATGAATAAAAATATGAAAAATGAAAAA
The DNA here is from genome assembly GCA_902552015.1 of uncultured marine group I thaumarchaeote. Lineage (GTDB taxonomy): Archaea > Thermoproteota > Nitrososphaeria > Nitrososphaerales > Nitrosopumilaceae > Nitrosopelagicus. Next base: position 1,801 of record CACDFH010000038.1, read on the forward strand.
TTATTTGACATGTCAGGAAAGACAGTAATCATCACGGGTGCTGCAGGACTTCTAGGTTCTCAGTATGCCGAAGGATTAAGCGGTGCAGGAGCAAATGTCGTATTAGCAGATATTGATTATAAAACATGTAAACAAATTTCTAGTGAATTATCTGATAAAAATAATTCAGAGAATTTGGCAATCAAATTAGATCTAACAAATAAAAAATCAATACAGGAAATGGTAAAGAAGTCCAAAAAGAGGTTTTCCAGTGTTGATGTTTTAATTAACAATGCTGCTGATCAGGGAGATAGTAAATTAAGAAAAACTCCTTTTGAAAACTTTCCTTTAAAAAATTGGAACCATGCAATTGACGTTAATTTAACAGGTGTTTTTTTGTGTTGTCAAGAAGTTGGAAAGATTATGGTAAAACAACACGATGGAGTAATCATCAACATAGCATCAACATATGGTATTGTAGGTCCTGATCAAAGAATTTATGGGAAAAGTGGGCAAAATTCGGCTGCATTTTATGCTGCAACAAAAGGATCCCTAATTAATTTAACAAGATATCTTGCTGCATATTGGCAAGGAAAGGGAATTAGAGTAAATACATTATCACCAGGTGGAGTAAAAAAGGGCCAAGACAAAAATTTTGTAAAAAAATACTCCCAAAAAACAATGTTAGGCAGAATGGCAAACAAAGACGAATACATTGGTCCAATTTTATTTTTATCGTCTAATGCATCATCGTATATGACAGGTTCAAATTTGATTGTAGATGGCGGTTGGACCGCTTGGTAGATTAGTTAATTTTTTTAAGTAATTTTTTTTCAATTAACAATTTAGCTGTTTTACGAAGTAATTTTAATGGTAAATTAGATTTTTGAGAAATTTCTTTTAATGAATGTAATCCATCTGAAAAATTTAATATCCAACAAATTGATAACTCCAACATATTTTCAGAGTTTTT
>CACDFH010000039.1 GCA_902552015.1 uncultured marine group I thaumarchaeote
TGATTGTCGAAGTAAAAGAAGATGAAAACCTAAAAATTCCAGATTCATTCATCTGGGTTACACTATATCAAATTAAACAGCTAATGAAGATTGAAAACTTTGTTGGTCCACATGTAAGAGGAATTATTTCTTATCTGTGAGAAATATGAAATCTCTAAAAATTGGCATCATTGGTTGCTCACGAATTGCAAAACGTTCTGTAATTCCTGCTATAATAAAATCAAAATATGCAGAAGTTGAAATTATTGGTAGTCGTTCGACAGAAAAAGCAAAAGAATTTGCTAATGAATTTAACTGTGAGAAATTTGGCACTTATGAAGATGTCATATCAGACGATACAGTTGATGTAGTTTACATCTCAACTCCAATTAATACACATGAAGAATGGTCAATCAAAGCAACAGAAGCAGGTAAGCATGTTTACGTTGAGAAATCTAGTACAACAGATTTTGATTCAGCAATGAGAATGGTTGAATCTGCAAAAGAAAACAATGTTAGATTAATGGAAGGATTCATGTTCAGATTCCATCCTCAGCATCAGAAAGTAAAGGAATTGATCAAGGAAGGAAAAATTGGAGAGGTGAAATCATTTAATGGAGTCTTTGGTTTTCCAGCATTTCCAAAGGGCGACATTAGATATGATTCAGGTTTCCTAAAAGATTCTGGCTGTTACCCAATTTGTGCAAGCCGAATTATCTTTGATGAAGAACCATCCGAAGTGTTCGGAAAATTATTCAAGAATGAGAAATATTGTGATCTAAGTGGTTCAGCAATTCTGCTTTACAAAAATGGAAAAACTGCAACCATTTCATACATTAATGGAAGTTATTACCAAGCAAAATACGAAGTATGGGGAACAGATGGAGTAATTTCATTAGATAGGGCTTATTCAGTTCCACCAGATTTTACAACTAAGGTTACTTTACAATATAATGCAGAAAATAATTGGGAAGGCAGACGTACAGAAACTTTTGAAATAGAACCTAAAGACCACTTTTTAGAGATGCTTGATACGTTTTGTATGGAAATAACGGGTACAAAGAAAGCACCATTTGATTTTGAGCAAGATCTGTTAAATCAAGCAAATGTAATAGAGTTAGTTGGTTCAGGAAAGGATTCAGCTAATCGATCTTAAATGATTTGATTACCCTAATCACTGCATCTTGATGTTTCTTTGATATATTTGGGAATAATGGTAGTGCTAAGATCTCATCATATGTTTTGGTGGTGTTCACAATACTAGATTTCTTTGCAAACTTGCTATATGCTGCATATTCATGAATTGGCATCCAGTAAACTGTAGTTCTAATTCCGTTATCTTTTAGTTTCTTGTATAATTGATTTCTTGACAATTTGTAAGGTTTAGTTACGCGAATTGTGTAAAGATGATATGAATGACTTTGATCATCAACCATGTCAGGTAAAATTATTCCAGGAATGTTTTGTAGATTCTTGTGATAGTAGAGAGATGCTTTTTTACGAAGTTGATTTATCTTCTTAATTCTCTTGAGTTGTGTAACTCCTAATGCAGATCTAATCTCATCTAATCGGTAATTGTATCCAGGTTCAACAATATCAAAAACCCAAGGATATTCACTTGAATAACGACTTTTCAAAGATTTTGTCATCCCATGACTGCGTAACTGTCTAACTTTTTCAGCAATTTCTTTGGAATTAGTAGTAACCATTCCACCTTCGGCAGTTGTAATATTTTTAGTTGGATAAAATGAAAAACATCCGGTACTTCCTAATGTTCCTACATGTTTGGATTTATGAAAAGTTCCGACTGCATGTGCACAATCTTCTACAACCTTTAGGTTATTGTCTTTTGCAAGATCTAAAATTTCATCAATATTACAGACCTGACCATAAATATGAACTGGAATTATTGCTTTAGTTTTTTTTGTAATATTCTTCTTGATACTTGAAATTGAAAGAAAGAAATTTTCCTTGTTTATATCAGCAACCACAGGTTTAGCATTACATGCAAGTACTGCATTTGCATCAGCAACAAAAGTCAGATCAGGTATTATAACTTCATCATTTTCTTTAAGTCCTAATGCCATTAATGATAAATGTAATGCTGCAGTACAGTTTGATACTGCAATTGCATATTTTGCTTTAGAATATATACAAAAATCAGATTCAAATTTTTCTAATTGAGTCCCAAGTGTTAACATACTTTGTTTGAGAGTTTTATTGATAATTTTTTCATCTTCTTTTGAGATCCATGGTTCATATGCAGGAAATTTAATTTTTGAGTCTTTAAAAAAATCTTTTTTCATTTAATATCCTCATCATTGTTATATTTATTTTAATTATTTTGTAATACTTTTTCATAGAATTTCAGAATTTTATTTGCCATTGTAACACAATTACATTCATCATGAACAAAATTGTATCCGTCTAATCCCAATTTAACTTTCAAAGATGAATCATTATACAGTTTATAGATTGCTTCAGCTAATTGAGTTGGATTTTCAGGTTCAACCAATAAACCATTTTTGTTATCATGAACAGTGAAAGGAATTCCATGAGAGTTTGTTGAAATTACAGGTTTTTTAAATGCAAATGACTCTAGAGGAACTAATGGAGATAATTCCCAAGTAGAAGGAAGAATTAAAAATTCACTTTCACCATAGGCCGCAATAACATCTTCGC
>CACDFH010000040.1 GCA_902552015.1 uncultured marine group I thaumarchaeote
CATCACTACCATATGGAAAAAAATCTCTAGTTTCAAATCCTTTTCTTGTGTGCTTTAAAACATCAATAGAGATTTTATCAATTTCTGAATCATTATCTCTTGTTTTCTTATAAGTAAAACCTCCATTTCCACCAACACAAGTAACAACAAGACCACTTTTAATTTTTGATAAGTTTTTTTGGTTTTTTGACAGCCAAGTTATTGCGCCTATTGTTTCAGGAATAAATAAAAATCTGTAAGAAAAATATGTGTCAATTTTTGAAAGTAGTTTTGCAAGGATAGTGGTCACTACAATTCCAGACAGATTATCATTGCATAGAGAAGGATGACAAATGTAAGTTGAGATTAGAATCTCATTCTTGGTTTGTCCTTTGATAAAAAATTCACCATATGTTAGAGAACCGGGTTTAAGTGTTGAATCAATATGAACAAAATAACGATCCTCATCGAAAGATTTCAGTGTATCATGTGCAACACAAAAACCCCAATTTTTTTTATAATACGAGGTTACATATGGAATGGAATTTGGTTTCTCAGGTAACGTGTGTAGGTGTTTTTTTAGATTCTTATTTGAAATTGTTTTTTTTATTGGAGTACTATAATTCAAAATATGGAGATTGGATTTTTTAAAATCAATAACACGTTCTCCTTTAGAATTTTTTACATATGCATCTTTGATGTTCCATTCAAAAGGCACCTTCCAATCAAAAACTTTGGTTCCGGATGGAACATTAACAATTTTCAGATCAATTTCTTTTTTTAAGATTTTTAGAGTTTTTCTGACGCCATTACCAGTAATACTTCTACATATTGGAAACAGATCTTGCATTAGAGAAAAGAGTTCATTTTCTAATTTCGAACTGCGTTTTAGAGAGATTTTTGTTTTTTTCATTTTTTCTTAGAAATTTGATTCTCAAGTATGAGCTGTGTTGTTAAAAGACTCGTTTCAAATAATTCTCTTTCAAAAATTCCTTTTCTTGATATTTTAGAAACAAAAAATTCAAATGATTTTTTTAAAGATATAGAATAGTCTTTTTGAATATTAAATTTTTTTTGTAGAGTAATTGGTGGTGAGATAAAATAATTATTTTTATCGAATGTATTTCGTGGAGAATGTATCTTTAAGATATTATCTTTTATTGATAAATATCCATTTGTGCCAATAAGCTCTAATTCACCAATAAACGGAGTGGCATAAGAATTAGTAATTGACACATTAAATCTTTCATAAGTTAGAATTAATTGAATTGTATCATACGATGTACCATTTTTGGATATATTTCTATGAAAATATGATTGATGTTTCATAATTCCAAGATTTTTAATGATTAAATCAAGATAATGTATTGCAACGGTGTTAAGTAAATTATGTTTATTATTTTTACCATGTGCCCTCCAGGATTTAGAATATTCTTTTTTAAATGCTAATCCTTGCGATGCAACAATTCTAATATCTATAATTTCCCCAATTGTTTTTGAATTCAAATATTTTTTTAATATATTATCTAATTCACTAAATCTATAATTGAAATTAAAGAAAATTTTTCTTTTCTTATTTTCATTTAATTTTTTTAATTTTTTGAGTTCTTCAAAAGTTGTTACAGGAGGTTTTTCACAAAAGACATATCCCGAATAATGCGATAATTTTTTGATATATTCATAGTGAGTAGAATTAGGTGAAGAGATGATAATGGCATCACAAGAAAATAAATCATTTAGATTATTTGTGACTCGTTTATCACTGATTTTTTTATTAGGATGGAATATGTATTTCAAATTGCATTTTGGATTAGTTTCAGCAAGTGTGATTAGTCGTTCTGCTTGATTTCGGTATCCAATAATACCAAGTTGTACTACCAATTTGTACAGCGGTCACAAGGAAAACATTGGTTACGATTTCCAGAAAGGTGTGAATTTCTAAGTTTTTTATATAATTCTCCATTCCAGATCTCTTTAATGCTGTTTTCTTTGATATTCCCAACTTGGAGTTCGCTCTTATAATCAACATCACAGGGATTACATTTTCCATCATACCAAACATACATTTCACCCCATAAGAAATTACAAGGATGACTACTTCCATGTTCAACTTTATTGTTGTAAGTATCCCATCTTTCTGACATTTCTACCATTACTACATGATCAACATATTCTTTCCAATATTTGGTAAATTCTTCAATATTTTGTTTTTCATTAATTTTTACTCCACTAACTCTAGTTGCACAACGAGACGTTGGATAACTATCATTGATCTCTTTAAATTTTTTAATATTGTTTGAAACATCCTCAAATATTCCAAGAACCCTGATTGACTCGTATTCATCTTTCTCATACGAGTCAACAGAGAATACAAGATCAGAAACTCCCGATTCAATAATCGTTCTCATTAGTTTTTCAGTTAGACGTGTTGCATTTGTGTTAATTTTTAGATCAAAGAATTTATCTTTACAATATGCAACCATTTCGCCAAATTTTGGATGCAGTGTAGGTTCACCTCTACCTGTAAGAGTCACAGCTTGTATACCAATATTTTGTGCATCATCAATAGTTTTTTTAAATAATTCAAGATCCATATTACCCA
>CACDFH010000041.1 GCA_902552015.1 uncultured marine group I thaumarchaeote
ACATTTTTGATCTATTTTCTCAAAAATATTTGTAAAAATAATAAATTTATTGTAATAATTAACTACATAGTCTATGTAATCTATGTAATATTGTAAAAAATGTACAGAAAACTGCAATTATTACAAGCATATAGAATGAAAATTTCTAATTTTGGCTATGCACTAATAGATTTTGTGCCTAGAAGACTCTTGTAAAGAGTAATAGCTTCTTCTTCATTATCAGGACCAACAACTACTGCAGAACCTTTCTTCATGAAATTGACCGAAAGATCGTTTGTTCGCATAGATAATCCTAAGTCCCCTTGATTCTCAACAGTAAACCCTTTTTCTTTGGCTACTGTAGTTACATCATCCACATCAAGATTCACTTCATATGTAGGAGTAATTGAAAATGTACGTTTTCCCATGTTTCGTCCACATAATTCTTCTAAGATTAGTTCTTGTTTTGGCGTTTCAATTTTTTTACCAGAACCACAAACCGAACATGCATCTTGTTTGAAAGTTCTAACAGATGAAAATTCTAAGTTTTCTAAATCAATTGAAATAAATTTTTCTGAAGACTTTGGTTTTTTACCAATTAAAACATCAACGGCTTCATAAACTTCTATTCCACCAACAATAGAAAGTATGGGAGGATGTACACCTTGAATACTACAAGTTGGCATTGCATCTTCATCCAAAGTAGGAAACATGCAATGATAACATGCAGTTTCTTTTGGTAAAACTGTAAAGACTTGTCCTGTAACACCAACTGCAGCTCCAGTTACAAATGGAATGTTTTTTTCTACACAAGCTTTGTTTAGTGCATAACGTGCATTGACACTATCAAGTGCATCAATTACAACATCACATCCATCAATAACATCAGGTGCATTATAATCATTAATTGAAATTGGTAAAGCTTCTATCTCTACTTCAGGATTTAATTTTTTTAATTTCTTTTGTGCAACTTCAACTTTAACTTGGCCAACATCATCTTCATCAAACATTGTTTGTCTATGCAAATTTGATAATTCAATTACATCTCTATCAACAATTCTTAATTTACCAACTCCCATTGTTGCAAGTCTAGTTGTAATTGGATTTCCTAAACCGCCAACACCAACAACACAAACTTTGGAATTTTTTAATTTTAATTGTCCATCATAGCCAATTTGTTCTAACATCACTTGACGTGAAAATCTATCTAATTCTTTTTCAGATAGATCTGAACCACCTGCAACTGCAGGTAAAATATAGACTTCATCATTTTCATTAAGTGGAGTATCAAGACCGTTATCAAAGGCAGCATTTTTTCCATTAATGTAGATATTGATGAGAGAACGTGGTGAACCATCTGCTTCTAGAACTTTTCTCTTAAAGTCATCACCCATGATTTCAGAAATTTTTTCAAATGATTCCTTAAGAGTGGATGCTTCAAGTTCGGTTTTCTTTTCACCACCGCCTGCATTCAAGACTGAAGGAATTGTGAAAATAACTTTAGTCATATACAATCACCCTATTACTGCTGAGATTTTTGCAACATCAGCTTGCATTACTTGTGGTTTTTTGAGTACAGTCATTACTGATTCGGTAGCCTTTAGACCATTACCAGTTACATAACAAACAGTAGTTTCGTCTTTGTCTATTTTTCCTTCTTCAACCATTTTTTTTAAAACTGAAACAGATACGCCGCCAGCAGGTTCTGTAAAGATTCCCTCTGTTTTTGCTAAAAGTAAAATTGCATCTAAAATTTCTTTATCATTCGTTTGTTTTGCAATTCCATTGTATTGTTTTAATCTTTTTAGAACATAACGTCCATCTCCAGGATCACCTATTGCTAGACTTTTTGCAACAGTATCTGGTTGTTCAACAGCAGTTACCTTATCAGAATTTTTATCAAATGCATCAACTATTGGAGCACATCCCTGTGGTTGTGCACAATGCATATGCATAGAAGATAGATCATCAAGCAGGGAGACAGATTGTAATTCTTCAAATCCTTTACAAATTGCATTTAACATAGCACCACTTCCGGTAGGAACTATAAGATGATTTGGAACATTCCAATCTAATTGTTCTGCAGCTTCATAAGCTAATGTTTTAGATCCTTCAACATAGTAAGAACGCATATTGATGTTTACTACACCGACACCTTTTCTATCTCCAATTTGTGCTGCAATTCTGTTTGCTTCATCATAAGTACCATCAACAGAAATGTATTCAGCTCCATAGGATAATGCTTGTGCAATTTTTGCAGTTTCAATGTTACTTGGTGCAAAAATATAACATGGCATATTTGCTTTTGCAGCATGTGCGGCAGTTGCTGATGCTAAATTACCAGTTGATGCACAACCGACAGATTCTAAACCAAATTCTTTGGCTTTAGAAATTGCAACACCTGCAGGTCTATCTTTGAATGAAAATGTTGGATTTACAGAGTCATTTTTTATATAAAGATTGTTTAATCCTAATTCTTTGCCAAGCTTTTCAGCTTTTACTAATGGAGTCATTCCTGCTTCAATACTAACAATATTTTTTTTATCAATTATTGGTAATAATTCAAAATAACGCCAGTAAGTCTTCTCTCTATCTTTGAA
>CACDFH010000042.1 GCA_902552015.1 uncultured marine group I thaumarchaeote
TGAACTTCCAAAATATCCTGCAACACTTGCAGCGATTAATGATTTTCCGATGCCTGTTGGTGCTGAAAGCAATACCACTTTTGCACCTGAATTAATTTTCTCTTGAATCTCTTCTATGAGCTTTTCTTGCAACGGTCTTGGGGTAAACTCCTTTGGAAATGAGTTAAGAATTGTACTTTGAGATGACATCTTATAAAAAAATTCCTAAACTACTAAAGTTAAATCTATTTCAGCTATCTTGATTAACCGTTTGTAAATAATATGACTATGATTACTGATGCTTCTACTCTAAAATCATTAAATGATTACATATCACGTAGGATCCAAGAAGTTCCATTAGAAATCAAAGAGACATTTTTAGAAACTAAAAAGGTCTGGAAGTGTGAAAATGAGCTTGATTTTCTTTATGGATATTATGTAGGCAAAATTGAAGAAGCCACACTACATTATCTGTTAAAATCTACTCGAGCATCAGCTGGTGGGTATGTTGATACTTTTGAGATTAGAGGTATAATTGAAGAACACAGAGATACATTGCAAAATGCAATTGAAACTGGATTGAAACGATTATCCTAAATTATCTTAATTCTAACTTATCATATTGTCTGAAATAGAAACAATTCAACTGGCTCCAGATTTTTCGATATGTAGAATTTTAAATGGAATGTGGCAGGTAGCTGGCGGACATGGACAAATCAATCATGATTCAGCTATTTCACAAATGTTAGATTACAATGAAAAAGGATTCAACACTTGGGATATGGCTGACATCTATGGACCAGCTGAATCATTTTATGGTGATTTTAGAAATGAAATAGAAAAAAAGAAAGGAAAAAATGAATTAGAAAAAATTCAAGGCTTTACAAAATTTGTTCCTAATCCTGGATCTATGACTCGATCAATTGTTGAACATTACATTGATCAATCAATGAAAAAAATGAATGTAGATGTGATTGATGTAATTCAATTTCATTGGTGGGATTATAATGATGCAAATTACATTGATGCATTACATGAACTCACAAATCTTCGTGACAATGGAAAAATTTCTCATCTTGCATTAACTAATTTTGATACGGAGCGAATGCAGGTAATGGTTGATGATGGAATACAATTGGTCTCAAATCAGGTTCAATATTCTATAATTGATCAACGTCCTAATGTCAAAATGGCGTCATTTTGTAAAAACCATGATATGAAAATTTTGGCATATGGAACTTTGCTTGGTGGATTACTAACTGAAAATTATTTGGGTGTTCCAAAACCTACGCAAGCAGATCTTGATACATACAGTCTTCAAAAATACATGAATATGATTGATGCATGGGGTGGTTGGAATTTATTTCAAGAATTACTTGTTGTATTGGATGATATTGCAAAAAAACATAATGTACAAATCGCTAATGTTGCAACACGCTTTATTCTAGATAGACCTGCAGTTGCAGGAACAATAATTGGCTCTAGATTAGGATTATCCGATCATATCGAACAAAATTCTAAAACATTTTCACTACAATTACAAAATGACGACTTTGAAAAGATAAAATCTGTCACATCAAAGGCAAACAATCTTTTTGAATCCATTGGTGATTGTGGTGGAGAATACAGATAATTTTTTATTCTTTTTCAGCTATTCTGTACCTAAGATATTTGTCATCTGGTGAAAATTTTGCAGGATGTACACTTTTTGTAGATTTATCGCATTTTTTACAAGTTTCTTTTAATGTGTATTTTCCACATTCTGTGCATTTCCTTAATTGAAAACGCATTATCCTTCACCAGTTTTTATTGATTCTTCTCTTGTAAAATTATAAACTCCATTTTGTTTTTTTACACTCTTTTCAATTTTTTCCAAAATTGGTTTCAAAGATTTTTCTGCAGTTTTAAAATCCTGAGAAACTAAACTTAGTCTGTATTTTGGTGCACCCAAATATGTTATCTCTATTTTTGCATCTTCAACATTTTCTGCATCAGATAATGTTTTTTGTATTAGTTCAACTCCATTAGATTTGTTATTTGAAATTTCTAAAATACCTCTCAATTCTACTGAAGGAAGTTTCATTTTTGAACAAATGTCTTCAATCGTTGTCATAACCTTTTTTTTGTAATTTCAAATCTTCTATCTCATTACTTCCTTTTATTGCAATATTCAACATTGCATCATAAACTGAATCATATTTTGAGAGAAATTTGTCCTCTAATTCTTCAATTTGTTTTGGGGTAAGTTTTGCTTTTTCTTGAATATTTTTTAGTATTCCATGTTCTTTTTCAAATCTTTTAACATCAAGAAGTTTCTTCTTTCTCTGATCTTTTGAAATTTGTTTTAATGACAAATCAATTTCTTTTCTACCACTTTCAACTTTTTTTACAAGTAGTACTTTTTTCTCCCCTTCTCTAACATACTTGTTTACCTTACGTACCCAACCTGGAGCAATTTCTGAAACATGTAAAAATCCTTGAATTTTATTATATTCATCTAGTGTGACGTAAGCA
>CACDFH010000043.1 GCA_902552015.1 uncultured marine group I thaumarchaeote
CTGCGACAAAAAATGAAATGACTACTTTTTTGCCTTTAAACTCATCTAAGGATCTAAATTTTAGATCTCCATCTACGAGTTCAAATTTTGGGGCTTGATCTCCTACGTTGACTGCCATAGAAATCCTCATTTTTTGTTGTATATCAATTTACAGGACTTGGTAAAAATCAAAGTTTGATCGAAAAATTTCTCTATAGCTTTATATTTTGACCGAAGGGAGTCGGTTTAACTTGGTTGGCGAGAGTGTAGCATCATACAGTAATGTACTACTAATGTTTGGTTTTGCCTGTGCCGCAATGGCACCTGCCTTATTGATATCACGGATGCTTTCACCTGAAAACAAAAAACAACCAAATCCAGTCAAAACGCTTCCTATGGAATGTGGCCAAGTCCCATCTGGCGCTGGTCGTACTCATTTCATGATGCAGTATTATGCGTATGTTCTAATGTTTGTCATTTTTGATGTTATGGCAATTTTCTTGTATGCTTGGGGTAGTTCTCTATTAGACCTTCCACGAACTGCGACTTTACCAATTATTGCCTTCTTAGGAATTATGTTTGCCGCAATGGCATTCGCATTATATCAATCAAAGAGGAAAGACATATGGTAATTCTATATACTAGTTACAACAATCAAGGTGAGGGACTAAGTTGTTAAAAGAACTCGTAACACCACAAAACGCAAATGTGTTCGTTGGAAAACTTGGCGACATTCTATACAAAGCAGTTGATCAACCATTAGGAATGGCAATCAACTGGGGTCGAATGTGGTCTTTGTGGCCAGTACACATTGAAACAGCATGTTGCAGTGTTGAGTTTGGAGCAGCATCTAGTCCGAGATACGACGTAGAAAGATTCGGTATCATCGAAGCTTTTGGATCATTACGACAGTGTGATCTTGTCGTAGTACAAGGAACTATTACACGAAAAATGGCACCAAGACTAAGATTAGTCTATGATCAAATGCCAGAACCAAAATATGTAATTGCCATGGGTGCATGTGCAATTACTGGTGGTCTGTATTTTGATTCATACAATGTGTTGCCTGGCATTGACGGAATTCTTCCAGTTGATGTTTATGTTCCTGGTTGCCCTCCTAGACCTGAAACCTTGATTCAAGGATGCATGTTGTTGCAAGAGAAAATCAAAAGGATGAAGGCTAGATAGGTAAAAAATTATGAGTACAACTGAAAAAGAAGAAGCTCCAAAAGATGCTAAAAAAGATACAGCTCCTGAAAAAGTCGAAGATACAGCTCCTGCTTTTGAAAAATCTTATGTTGAACAAATTGCAAATCAATTTTCTGATGATGTAGAAGTAGAATACATTCAAGAAAATAGAACTCGATTAAATGTTAAAAAAGAAAAAATCATTGATGTTGCAAAATTCATCAAAGACAATACTCCTTTTGATCATGCAGAGTCTGTATCTGGAGTTGATTACCCTCAAGACAAAGAAATTGGTGTAACTTACCACTTAGGTTCCTACACTGACCCTGAATATTCAAAACAAGTTTTAGCACTTGCAACTAGAGCTCCACGTGAAGAGACACCAAATCCAGGAAATGATTCTACAAAATTACCAAGTTTACGAGATATGTTTTACAGTGTTGAATTTCATGAGCGTGAAGTATTTGAGATGCTTGGCGTATACTTTGAAGGCCATCCTGATAATCGACGTTTACTACTGCCTGAAGATTGGGCTGACCTACCTCCACTAAGAAAGGACTTTATGAATAAAGGAAGATAAAATGACCGAAGTAATACCAACAAAACAAATGCCTCCGGGTCTACAAGTCGACAAAGTAGACGACAGAATAATGACTCTCAATGTTGGTCCACAACATCCTGGTTCTGGACACATGAGAATAATTGTAAAAATTGATGGTGATTACATTGTTGATGCAGATCCTGATCCTGGCTACGTTCATCGTGGCGAAGAAAAAATGGCTGAAGCAAGAAATTACATCACAAACATACCTCATTTAGAAAGACCAGTAATTCATGATTCATGTAATATTTTGTATCCATACGTCTTAGGAGTCGAAGACTTGGTAGGAATTGAAGTTCCAGAACGAGCAAAATATGTTCGTGTTATTGCAGCAGAACTCAACAGATGTATCTATATTCAATATTGGCTTGCAATCTATGGAATATTTCTTGGACACTCTACAATGTTCATGTGGCCTGCAGGAGACAGAGAACTCTTAATTGATTTAATGGAAAAAATTACAGGTGCAAGAGTTACACATGCATACTTTATTCCAGGCGGTGTTAGAAATGATGTACCTGCAAACTTTGAAGATGTATGTTTACGTCAAGTAAACTACTTTGAACAACGTATCAAAGAATACGCTGACATATTTTATGATAATCCAATTCTAAAAGCAAGAACAGAAGATACCGGTGTATTATCTAGAGAAGATGCAATTCGTTTAGGAACCACTGGTTCTGTTCTCCGTGCAAGTGGTGTT
>CACDFH010000044.1 GCA_902552015.1 uncultured marine group I thaumarchaeote
CATGTGGGCTGCAGGACTTGGATTAATGGGTGCACCATTTATCACAACAGGATTCTGGAGTAAGGATGCGATCTTTGCAACAGTTTATGAATCTGGAAGTGAATGGGCATTACCTCTATTCATTATCGCAGTTTTGACTGCAATTATTACAGCATTCTATACAACAAGAATGATTGGAATGGTCTTCTTTGGAAAGAACAGCAAACACATAGAAAAGATGGAAAGCGAAGGCCACCACGTACATGAGGCACCAAAATCAATGTGGATCCCATACGGAATTCTTGCTGTACTAACAATTGGAATTGGATTAATCGGATTATCTGCTGAAGAGGAACTACATCACCTCTTTGATGAATATCTAGACCACTCATTTGGAATTCACTCTGCTCACTACTATGGTGAAGAATCTGCATTACCTGGATTCCTTGCAGGACTTAACCCAGTTGCATTAGGTGCATCACTAGTTGCATTTGCTACAGGATTTGGACTTGGATATATTTTCTATATTGGACGATGGGTAGATCCTGTCAAATTCGTAAACTCTAACATCTTCTTTTACTCAATGCATAAACTCTTCTTGAACAGATGGTACCTCAACGCATTTGTTTATTGGGGATTTGTGGTCGCACCACTCTGGGCCGCACGCGGAATCTGGAGATACTTTGAACAGACAGCAATTGATACTGGAATGAACATCGGATTTGAGAAGGCTGTAGGTTGGAGTGCTAAAGTTGTTCAAGGAACACAAACTGGTGTGGCACAATCATATCTTTACATATTTGGAGCTGGAATACTTTTCGTAGTCCTGATATTGTTACTATAGGTGTTTATGATGATAGAACTAACTTCTACTCCAATTATTCTAATGGTTATACTAGGCGTTGCTGGAATGATTATTCCTGTAATCAACGTTGTACGAAGAGAACGTGGAAGTTCTACATTCTATGGCGCAATTGCATTTGGTGGATTACTACTTGCACTTGGATTTGTAATATTCCAGTTTTATACAGATAATGTAGCACCTGCAGCAATCTTCTCTGAAGATGTATTGGTGGATGACGGATTTGGTTCCTTCTTTGCAATTGCAATGCTCATTGTTTCAATAATGACTGTGGCAGGTTCCTTCAATTACATGCGAAAGAAGTCAAACCCTGCGATTTACTTCTCACTAATCTTACTATCTACAATTGGTATGGTCTTGATTGCATTTGCAACTGACCTAGTTATGCTGTTTGTAGCATGGGAATTGATGAGTATTCCTACATACATCCTTGCAGGATTCAACAAAAAAAGTTCAGCATCAAACGAGGCTGCCATCAAGTACTTTTTGTTCGGAGCACTATCCTCTGGAATTATCATTTATGGTATCTCACTTGCATACGGAATCACCGGTTCTACAAACATTGGTGATGTCATTTACGGATTTGCAAATCTATCTCCAGACATGCTACCACTTGGCTTACTCGCAATTGGTATGTTTATTGCTGGATTTGGATTCAAGATGGGACTTGTCCCATTCCACATGTGGCTACCAGACACATACGAAGGCTCGCCACCAACAATCACAGCATTACTAGCTGCAGGAACCAAGAAAGCAGGATTTGCAGCAGCGCTAAGAATCATAATTATGGGTGCAGCAGCACTAAACCTCGATTGGACACTGGCATTAGGTGTAATTGCCATAATGACGATGACAATTGGTAACGTTGCAGCAATCATGCAAAAGAACCTCACAAGAATGCTTGCGTATTCCAGTATTGGTCATGCAGGTTACATACTGATTGGTATTTCCCTTGCACCGTTTACTGGATTGGGATTACAGGCATCATTATTCCACATTCTAAACCATGCTGTAATGAAAGGTGCAGCATTCATTGCAGTTGCAGGAATTGTTACAACTCTTGCAGTTACACACATGGATAAAATCAAGGGACTTGGTAGAAAGATGCCAATCACCGCGTTTGGTCTTGTCATATCATTACTTGCATTAGCTGGTGTTCCACCGCTTAACGGATTCTGGAGTAAGCTTATGCTGTTTGGTTCTGCTATTGATGCAACAAGTGTTGTATGGTGGGCTCCATGGCTTGCAATAGCTGGAGTTCTTAACAGTGCATTGTCTCTAGCATACTATGGTTGGATTATACGAAAGATGTACTTTGAAGGTGAAACAGAAAAACGTATCAAAGAACCTGCATCCATTGTCGGTGTAATGATATTCTCTGTAATCTTTATGGTAACAATTGGTGTTTATCCAGAACCAATCATACAATTTGTAGAAATGATTACGCCTTCAATAAGCACAGTTATGCCTTAAAATCTGTGAAACTTACTAGTTCTTCCAAGTTGTGTTTTGAATCAGAATCTTTAATCTTTCTTAGACTCTCTGATGCTTTTTCTGCATAAGATTTGAGTAAATCTTCCA
>CACDFH010000045.1 GCA_902552015.1 uncultured marine group I thaumarchaeote
AAGGCAGTTGCTGTCTTGTAATCCATTACCTTGATGTAATCTTCAAATGTCACGTCTTCGCTTTCTTCTAGTTTTCCTTCTAAAACTTCTCCTTCGCTCATTAGCATTGCAGCTGTTGCCAAATCTTTTGTAACTCTTGCTTTGTCTAATCTTGATGAAATGTTTAGAATTAATCCCAAAACAAAGTCTCCTGTTAGAACACTTGTGTTATATCCATATTTGATGTGGAATGGATCCTTGTGTCTTCTCTGAGTTTCATTATCTATGATATCATCATGAATTACTGATTCTGTATGGAGCAGTTCAATTGCACATGCCCCTGCGTAGACATTATCGTCAATTTTACCAACTGATTCTGCTGCTAGCAGTGTGATGATTGGTCTGATTCGTTTTCCTCCCTCTAATGCATATTTTAGAGGCTCACAAAACTCTGATTCAGAGTACAATTCCAATTCTTTGTCTAATGCAGAATCAATCTTCTCAATGTATTTGCTGTAAACTTCTAAAAGCGGATTAATTTCTATATTTTTTCGGTCCAAAAATATCTGATCAATTTTTTTTTAAATTACAATATTAAACTTTAGAATACTGTATGCTCCCGTCGGGATTCGAACCCGAGTCTCAGGCGTGAAAGGCCTAAATGCTTGACCGGACTACACTACAGGAGCTTAAAATTCCGGCTCTTCTAATCCATAAAACTTTTTGTAATCACAAGCTTTTTTATCCTAATTTCAAGAACATCAATCATGGGTTCTCTAATCAAACGAATCGATCAAATCATCGAAGACAAAAGTTTACTCAAACATCCATTTTACGAGATGTGGTCTGATGGAAAACTGGAACTAGATTCACTCAAGGGTTATTCAAAAGAATACTACCAATTAGTGAAACAGGTGCCACAATTCATGGAACCAATGGTAAATGATGCAACTTCTGATATGAAAGACGAGTTAATTCAGAATATGAAAGAAGAATCAGAGCACATTCCTTTGTGGGAAAAATTTGCAGGTTCTATGGGAATTTCTGAATCCGAACTACAAGGCTATGAAGGTCTTGAGAAAACCAATAGAGCAGTATCCAATTTAGGTTCACTAATGGACTCTTTTGATAATGGTGCATGTGCAATGTATGCATTTGAAAAAGAAATTCCTAAAGTAAGTCAAACTAAATTAGAAGGATTGAAAGAATTCTACGGCATTGATACAAAAGATGCAACAGAATACTTTGAAGAACACATGACTGCTGACATTAGACATGCAGCATCCTGGGAAAAAATCATTAACAATACTTCAATAGATGATTCCTTGATGTTAACAACAGCTGAAAAATCTGTTGCAGCACAAAATCTCTTGTTAGACAGTTGTTACGAGTCTTACTGCTAATCTAACACTTTTTACCAAGTTGAAATTATTTTTTTCTAGGGCCCGTAACTCAGCCTAGTAGAGTACTCGGCTCATAACCGAGGAGCCATGGGATCGAAGCCCATCGGGCCCACTAAAATTTTAATTCCAGCTATGATGTAGCTGTATTGGCTGCAATGAAGAATCAGAGTTATACCTGATTAATGATGTAAAGGCATTTGACTGAGCTGCCTCAATTTACTCTATCTTGAACTTGTTTTAGCACGTCTTCTGAGATTAATTTTTGCTCAAACAAGCTTTCTGCAATTTCTTTGATTGTTAAAAGACTGTGAAGTTTTACGCCTTCTGCCTGTAATGCTTCAGTTGCACCTTCCATTCTATCGACTATTGCATATGCATCAGTTACTTGCATCTTTTCTTCTTTGATTGATTTTATTGCGTTAATTACAGAACCACCACTTGTTACAACATCTTCAATCATTAGTAACTTCATGTCTTGACATGTTACACCTTCAACTGCTTTTCCTGTTCCATGTTCCTTTGCTTGTTTTCTAACATAGATGAGTGGTTTTAGAATTTCAGTTGCAAGTGATGCTGCAACTACCAATCCTCCAGTTGGAACTGAAACTAGCGAGTGAAAGTTTTCAAATCCAATTTCTTCTGCTATAATATTTTGCAATCCCTTGATCATTTTTCTATAGTAAATTGGAAAGCTTGGAACTAGCCTCAAATCAATGTAATATGGGCTCTTTTTGCCACTTGCCAAGGTGAAATCTCCAAATCTAATGATCTTTTTTTCATAAAGGAATGCTGAGAATTCTTTTGCAAATTCCATACTGAAGATTAGAAAACTGTATTCAATATATGTTAGCCAAATAGGTCAAACAGCCAGTCAAAGAATCCCTTTTTCTCTTGTTTTACAGGTTCTAGCTCTACAGGTTCTGGCTCGTATGT
>CACDFH010000046.1 GCA_902552015.1 uncultured marine group I thaumarchaeote
TATACTTTGAATCAATGATCTTTGCTACTTCAATAATTCGCTCAGCTTTTACATGATAGAAACCTATTGACTTGATTATCTTTTCAACATCTCTAATTTTGGCTTTTGATAATTGCCTTGCATTTTTGTATACCTTAAACAAATCTTTTACAATTCTTGTAGTTGATTCATCCTTAGTCCTTGCTGATAAAATTGTTCCAATCAAAATACTAAATGGTCCATGGTCTTCGGCATCATGCAAATCTCTCAATGCTGTAATTCTTGGTGGTTTAACAGCATTCATTGTCTTTCGCATTCCATTTAGAATTTTTTTCATACGTATTTTATCACGTACAAGTCTTATATCTGTAAAACCTTCCAAATTATCATGGAACTTACCTCTGAAGAAAAAGATGCATTGAATGGTAAACATGGTGATACAATGCAAACCGCATACAGAATTTTAGTTGCAACTGGAGAGGCAACCAATGCAGAAAAATTAATTCCTATAAAATGGGCACATCTCTCAGGCGTAAATTACAATACAATCGGTGATTCAGGGGAACAATTTCTTAGGGAACTAAGTAAAGATGCTCGTGTAAAAGTTAAAGCGACTGTAAATCCAATGGGAATCGATTTTGATCACATTTCTGAATTTAATCATATTGATGACGAATTTGTAGAAAAACAAGCTAGTATTAGAGACTCTTACATACGAATGGGAGTAGAACCAACTTTTTCATGCACTCCTTATGATATCTTTGATCTACCAGAAAAAAACACACAAGTTTCTTTTGCTGAAAGTAATGCTGCAATCTTTGCAAACTCACTGGGAGGATTAAAGACAAACAAAGAAAGTGCATTTAGTGCATTAGCAAGTGCAATTACTGGAAAATCTCCATATTCTGATTTACGAAAAGAAAACGTCACAACACCAATGACAATACGTATGAAAATGGATAATCCTAGTGAGCTAGATTTCGGAATGCTTGGATTTTTTGCAGGAAAAGTTGGTGATACCTCTGTCAATATTTCTGGTGTTTCTCAACCAAACAGACGCAGTTGTAAGGCATTGTGTGGTGGTATGGGGACATCAGGCACATGTGCAAAATTTAGATTTGTAGATAATGAAGATGAAAAATCTGAGAAAGTTGATTTTGGTAAAGAAGAGATGAATGAAGTATTTGATGAGCTGAATACCGCAGAAAAAGGTGACATTATCACTCTTGGAAGTCCACAATTAGGATTAGAAGAGATATCGGACTTATCAAAGATGTTAAAGGGTAAATCATTTGAAAAACGCTGCATGATTTTTTGCTCAAGAGCAGTACAAGAACAAGCACGTACTCTTGACTACATCACTGAAATTGAAAGAGCTGGTGGTGAAATTTTATCAGACTGTTGCACGTGTCTTACACCGCTCATTGATACTAATGAAACTGATGAAGTAACTACTAATTCCATTAAGGGTGCATACTATTTGAAAAATTCTACAGGAGTAGATGTAAACCTAAAACCACTATCAAAGATCATTGAGGATGAAACAAAATGAGTAAGGTAATTGTTCAAGGAAGTGCACAAGGAAAAGTTCTAAAATCAACCAACCCAATTAATTTTCTTGGTGCAGTTGATAAAAAAACAGGAATAATTCGTGACAAAAAATATGATATTTTTGAAAAATCTATGAAGGATACTGTGCTTGTATTTCCGCATGGAATTGGAAGCAGTGTAGGCGCATACACAATTTATTCTCTAAAATCTAATCAATCTGCTCCTATTGCGATGATTTGTAAAAAAGCTGATCTAACTGTTGCATCTGGATGCGCACTTGCAAACATACCAATGATTGTAGTTTCTACTGAAGAATTTGATTCTATACAAAATGGAAATGAAATTACTATTGATACAAAGTCTGAAAAAATTTTCAACTAACCTGTTTCTGTAACCTTGCTTGAACCTGTTGGTAATGCTCTAACATAATCATCAATTAGAAATATTTTCTTAAAATTATCATCAACTTTATCAAATTCAGCTCTAATCTTTTTTGCAACATCAGACATTGTTGAACCGCCAGGTTCGATCACTGCATAACATAGACATTTCTTTTTAATTGGTTCTGGCGGACCGCAAACTAACAAGTAATCCTCATCTTCTTTAAAAATTCCAATTGCAAGTTTTAATGATGAAACTTTGATAAAATTTCTTGTACCGTTAATCATGAACGAACCTTTAGCCATTGACTGACCTGTAGGTGCGCCTTTTTTCACCTGATCTGGATTTACCCAAAAACTACTCATTCCATATGCAGATATCTGCCATGCAC
>CACDFH010000047.1 GCA_902552015.1 uncultured marine group I thaumarchaeote
GACCAAAACTAAACGATCTTGTAAATGATCTTTTCAAATCAATTCCATCTGGAGTTGGTTCAAAAGGTGCTGTTCGTTTGACACAATCTGAATTAGATGAAGTATTAGTGAAAGGTGTATCGTGGGCTATAGATAATGGGTATGGAACAACTGATGATGCAAATGTATGTGAAGAAAATGGACAAATGGCAAATGCAGATCCGAATAAAGTATCTGATAAAGCACGAAAACGTGGATTACCTCAATTAGGAAGTCTAGGTTCTGGAAATCATTTTCTTGAAGTTCAACGTGTACAAGAAATTCACGATGAAGAAGCTGCAAAAAGAATGGGAATCGAAGAAGGAACAATCACTGTATTGATTCATTGTGGTTCACGAGGATTTGGTCATCAAGTTTGTAGTGATTATCTGCGAATCTCTGAACAAGTCCAAGAAAAATATGACATTAATTTGGCAGATAGAGAACTTGCATGTGTTCCAAATACTTCTGAAGAAGGTGAATCTTATAGAAAAGCAATGTTTGCAGCATTAAATTTTGCATGGAGTAATAGACAAATGATTACTCATTGGACAAGAAAATCTTTTGAAAGAGTATTTTCCCAATCTGAATCTGATTTAGATATGAAATTAGTTTATGATGTAGCGCATAACATTGCTAAAGTTGAAAAACACAAGATTAATGGACAACAAAAGAAAGTTGTTGTTCATCGAAAAGGTGCTACTCGTGCTTTTCCTGCAAATATGGATGAAGTTCCTAGTAAATATAGAGATCTTGGTCAACCTGTTTTAGTTCCTGGTTCGATGGGTACTGGAAGTTGGATTCTTTTAGGAAATGAAAATTCAATGTCTGCAAGTTTTGGTTCAACAGCTCACGGAGCTGGTAGAATGATGTCTCGCTCCAAAGCAAGAAGAGATTTTACCGAATCTGAAGTAAAAAAATCCCTTAACGATAAAGGTATTTTTATAAAATCTCTTACAAGGGATGGTGTGGTTGAAGAAACACCTCAGGCCTACAAGGATGTTGATTCTGTAGTAAATGTATCTCACAATCTTGGAATTGCAACTAAAGTGGCTAAATTAGTTCCAATTGGAGTAATCAAAGGATGAGTGAAGAAGACAAAGAATTAGAGATGCTTAAGGCTAAAAGACTAGCTGAAATGCAAAAAAATTTTTCTGAACAAAATCAGTCTGATAATAAAATAGACAACGAATCTGAAAAACCAAAATTATCATTACGTGATTATGTGGTGAATAGTTTAGGACATAGAGGAATGGAAGTATTACAGAATGCAGAATACCAATTTCCCAATGAATCAAAAATTGTGATTGAAAAACTAGGAGAGCTAATTTCATCAGGTGATATTAATGAAACATTGGATGGCGGAAAATTATTAGTTTTATTCAGATCTGTCGGTCTTAGTATAAGAATGGAAAACAAAATCAATGTTGAAAAAGATGGAAAATTTATTTCAATTGCAGATAAATTTAAAAAAACAACAAATGACGATGAATCATGACATATTATATACAAATTAGTACAACTGATTGGCCAAAAGATAGAGTTCTCTTTGAAGATACTTTCAATACATTAGAAAAATTATGTGACATTCAAAGTGGTTATATCCTAAATGAACCTGTATCAAAATTTGGTTGGACGTTTATTGATATGATCTTAAAAGGTGATTTTCATATGTCACTTGAGCAAGAATTTGCTAGTCAAATTAACAAATCAAAAGGATCAAAAGCTGAAGAAAAATTTGTAACTTTTCTTTCTAGCTATTTGGAAAATAATGGTTGTAAAATTAAATTAAAACTAATGCAATCTAACTAGACTCTTCTTCCACGTTTTCCACCCTTCTTTCTTGTTGTATCGTGTGGAATTGGTGTGACATCATCAATTTTACCAATTTTAAATCCGCCTCTTGCAAGTGCTCGAATTGCAGCTTGTGCTCCTGGTCCTGGAACTCTAGAACCCACTCCGCCTACAGCACGGACTCTAATGTGTAATCCTGTGAATCCTTTTGTCTTTGCAGATTCTGTTACTACGTTTGCAGCTTTCATTGCTGCAAAAGGTGACGACTCGTATCTATCTGCATTAACATGATGACCTCCTGAACTAATTGAAACTGTTTCTGCACCAGTCAAGTCAGTAATGTGGATGATGGTATTGTTGTAACTGCTAAAGATGTGTGCAATGCCCCATTTGTCTACTACTT
>CACDFH010000048.1 GCA_902552015.1 uncultured marine group I thaumarchaeote
CACATTATTGCAAAATAAAAATACAATGACTGAAAAATTAGACGGATATGAAGAAAAAGACTTGCAGGTGGATTTGGAGGAAGTGAAACCAAAATACATTAGCAAAATTACATTTGACAATATTTTAGAAATTGGTGAGGAAGAAAAAACATGGGGAAGTGTATTAACAATAAAAGCAATTGAAGATGGAAAAGAAAAGAAGTATGATTTTTCAATTGTTCAAGACTGGGTGAAATATCCAATCAAAGATCCTACAAAATATCTCAATGTTGATTGGAAACCATGTATAGAGTTCATCAAATCAAGACAACGAGTAACAAAGTAAAATGAACAAAGTTTTTGCCGTAGGTGTAGGACCAGGTTCACCAAAATATGTTGCAGACATAGTAAAAGAAGTAATTTCACAATGTGATGTTGTGATTGGTTATGGTTACACAATAAAAACAATTGAAGAGTATGTCAAAGGTAAAAAAATACTTGAAGTAACGATGCAAAATCAAGAAGAAGCATACCAAGAAATTGCAAAAGAGGATAATCATACAATATTAGTACCATTTACAGGGGATGTTAATTTTTCAGAATCCGAAGTAGTAGATAGATTGATTGAAATTTTTGATGAAGTTGAAATAATTCCGGGTATTAGCTCAACACAGGTTGCAGCATCACGTGCAAAAGTTCCAACTGACAAATCAAAGGTGATAACAATGCACATTTCAACATCAATAGAAGAGAAAAAATTAGAATTACAAAAAGCACTAATTGATGGTCTTAGCGTTATACTTGTTCCAAGACCATGGCCAAAAGTTCCCGAAAAACACTTTATGCAATCTGAAATTGCAAAATATTTGAAAAAAAATGGTTTTGATACTTCAAAGATGAAAGTACACGTCTATGAGTCCATAACTACAGAAAATGAGACTAGTTTTGAGGGTACAGTTGAACAATTAGAGGGGAAAGAGTTTTCAGATCTTTCAGTAATGGTATTCAACCAAGCAACACTTGAATCGTATATCAATTTTGAATAATTATGCAAAAAAATTCCTCGGCTGTAAAACTTAAGAAAATTTTGGAGACTACAAATGAACGAGACTTATTCTTAGTAGGTCACATGTACATTGAGAATACAATTGATAGGATTTTGGAGAAAAAATTCAATATTCCTTCAAAATCAATTGATAGTACATTATTTACATTAAATCTCAAAATGGATATACTCACAGAATCTGGTTTAATTAAAGGAAATCTAAAGAAAAATGTAGAGTTAATGTCTAGAATCAGAAATAGATATGCTCACAAGCTTGCACCAAATGAACAACGTATTGGAAATTACATCAGAGAACTAAATTATCTTGGAGTTGCAAGCAAGAGTACTAGTAAAAAGTTTGAAAAATATCGAATATGTGTCATTAGAACTTTTACAGCATTAGAGAAAATGTTGTAAATTTATTAGCGAAAAAATCTATCTTAAACTATGAAGCCAGAAAAATGTGCATATTGTGGCGATATGGTAGATATTCCGTTTGAATGCACATACTGTAAAGATCCATTTTGTGATGAACATAGACTTCCAGAAGATCATCGATGCGTAAAACTAACTGTGATAAGAGCAAAAAAGTTTGGAGAGAAAAAAGTGATTAGAGATGGCGGACCAGGTTCTAGTAAATTCAAAAAATTTTTCGGAAAATTTCGTTAATCAATATTCTGCTTTAGTAGGATCAAGTTTTGAACGTCTTGCTTGGAAAAATAATGTAACAGCTAATGCAAGCATTACTACAATTGACATCCATAATGGTTCAACATGTGTTTGACCCTCACGTGTAACAATAATTGCAGGGGATACTACATAAATTATAGATAAAATTATCATTGCAATCCCTTGTATAGACAATTTTTTCCAAGATGGTAGTTTGATTCCTCTACTAATTAATTCAATAATACCAAGAGCTATGAACGGATAAATCGTAAAAGCTAAAAAATCAATTATATCAACTGAACCGGGATGAGACATGTTATTCTTCTATTCTGACTTTTAATGCAATTCCATTTGAAATTAAAGCTTGTGCATTTTCATTAGGAATTGTTGCTATATCTTCAGGTTTGAATGGCCCATATTTTTCTAAATCAACGCCAACTATTTCATCAAATTCTTTTACAAATCTTACAGTAATTGGTTTTGTTTTATGTTTTGTAGAAGTATTTTCTAAAAATTTTGAT
>CACDFH010000049.1 GCA_902552015.1 uncultured marine group I thaumarchaeote
TGGAAAAACAACAATGTGTTTCCTTGCAGGAAAACAGTTTGGTTATGATATGATTAGTCTTAACGCTAGTGATGTTAGAAATAAAAAAAATATTCAAGAAATACTAACTCCTGTTCTTGGAAATCAAACTGTTCTTGGTGAACCAATGATATTCATTGATGAAGTTGATGGAATCCATGGTCGTTCTGATTATGGAGGTGTTGAAGCATTAATTAACATCTTAAAAGAACCAACTGTTCCAATTGTACTTGCTGGAAATTATGATTCATCTGATAAAATGAAAAAGATCAAAAAAGTTGTTAAAACTTTACAGATTAATCCGTTGTCGCCTAGATTTTTGAAACTTTATCTTAACATGATCTTGGAAAAAGAAAATGCAAAAATCAATCCAGGCAGATTGATAAAATTAATCACTGATTCTCAAGGAGATATTCGTTCAATGATTAATTCTGCTCAAGCATTAGTTACAGGATTCGAACCTAACACTGAAAAATCATTTGAGTCTTTAAACATAGAAGATGGAATAAATGCATTTTTCAAATCTCAATCACTTGAAGAAGCAAGAATTGTTTTATTTTCTCTACGAATTGATCCTAGAGAAAAAATAAATGCATTTTACTCTAGTATTGTTACAAGTAATTTACCTTCAGAAAAAATGTCAAAGGCATTAGAAATAATTTCTGAAGCCGATATGTTATATGGAAAAATAATGAAAACACAAAACTGGAGATTACTAAGATACCTTGATTCAATTTTACTTTCTCTTTATGAAAAAGATTCTTCAGCTAGATACACTCAGTATAATCTGTCATGGCCGTTATTAAACAGATTGCGTTGGGATGGTGCAAAAATTAAAGCAATTGCAAATACTTTATCTGAAAAACTTCATGTATCAAACAGTACATTTGCTACATTTTTCTTTCCATTAATTTTAACATTAAAAGAAAATGATTCTTTTGAATTAGAATTTGAAGAAACCTATGAGGAATTACTTGAAAAGGAGATTGAATTGTTAAAATGAGCTGGAGAAAAATTACTATGAAATTTGAGGGCACCTGCATGGTGTGTAATGAAAAAATTGCAGTTAACGAAGTTGGTCTTTGGTCAAAGGGTCTTGGAGTAAAGCATGAGAAATGTGTTGAGACTGAGGATCTCAAATGTATTGTCTGTGATGGTTCGGCTGGCTGTTCACAATGTGAATTTCAAGATGATTGTGATCGCTCAATTGTTTCCCAGCTTTGTATATGTAAAAAATGCGAAGAATTAGGAAATTCTTATGAAACTTACCAAAAATCACTGAAAAAGAAATTTTCTTTATTAAATTTAAAAAATTAATCAAAATTTGACTCGACTTAAATTAATATATGATATCTGATGCGCAAAATCTGGGCATGCATTCTGATAAACTCAACGAATATCTGAATAACAAAAAAACATCCGTTCAAGGTGGCGGTCAAGATAGAATCAAGGCTCAACACGAAAAAGGGAAACTAACTGCTAGAGAGAGAATTGACCTTCTATGTGATGATGGATCTTTTGTTGAAATTGACGCTATGGTTACTCATCATTATCATGAATATGACATGCAAAAAAAGAAATTTTTCACTGATGGCGTTGTAGGTGGTTATGGAACCGTTAATGGAAGACAGGTCTATGTATTTGCTTATGATTTTACAGTTCTTGGTGGCACATTAAGCCAGATGGGAGCTAAAAAAATTACAAAACTTATGGATCATGCAGTAAGAAACGGATGTCCAATTATTGGAATTGCTGATTCTGGTGGTGCACGAATTCAAGAGGGAATTCTTAGCCTAGATGGTTTTGCTGATATATTTTATCATAACGAACTTGCATCTGGCGTAGTCCCACAAATTACTGCAAGTATAGGACCTTCTGCAGGTGGTGCTGTTTACTCTCCTGCAATGACTGATTTTGTTATCATGGTTGAAAAAGCAGGAACAATGTATGTTACTGGACCTGAAGTTGTAAAAACTGTTCTAGGTGAAGAAATTTCATTTGAAGATCTAGGTGGAGCAATGACACATGGAACAAAAAGTGGAGTAGCACACTTTGTTGCACAAAATGAATACCAATGTATGGATTACATCAAATCTCTTCTATCTTACATTCCTCAAAATAA
>CACDFH010000050.1 GCA_902552015.1 uncultured marine group I thaumarchaeote
TTTTACAGGTTCTGGTTCTGCTGGTTCCGGCTCGTATGTTTCTTCTACTAGTGGAAGTGACTTTTCATCTTCAGGAACAAACACAAATCCTGTTTGAATCATCTTTGGTTCGGGTTCAGATTCAATTTCTAATACTATTTGATCAAATCTTTCCTGCGTAATTCCAATTCCTTCCCAGAACTTGTATTCTGAATAGTTTACATCAAACCATTCTTTGTATTCAGTTTCTGTGATGTATCTTTTCACGTAATGTTTTGCTGGCATGTTCTCATCAACAAATTCTAAAACAGTTTTTT
Source organism: uncultured marine group I thaumarchaeote (assembly GCA_902552015.1). Taxonomy (GTDB): domain Archaea; phylum Thermoproteota; class Nitrososphaeria; order Nitrososphaerales; family Nitrosopumilaceae; genus Nitrosopelagicus. The sequence goes on from CACDFH010000050.1 coordinate 297, forward strand.
CATTTATTGTAGTAAGCATTACTTCAGGTTCTGGTTCTTTTACTTCTGGCTCTGGTTCTGGTATTTCTTCAGGTACAACTTCAGGTAATGATTCTGGAACTTTTTCTGGTACAACTTTTGGTATTTCTTGCACTTCTACAATCTCTTTTGGTAAAATTTCTAGAGCATTTTCAAAGTATACCAAATCATAGTTTGTTATGTGGTCTATAGTCTGTATTCCAATGTGAGATGACTCCATTGGCTTTGCAAAGAATATCGTAAATGTAATGTCTAACAATTCTAATGCCGGATTGTCTCCGTATGGATCTTCAATTCTTTCAGCTGATGCACCTGTAGATAGAAAAATTCCATCATCGTCTTGATACACTACTTGATTTTTCGCTATATGATATTCAATAAATGCAGTAGAGTCTCTCCAGTCTGGTTCTTCTCCATGCATTGCAAGATATGCAATTGCCAAAGTAATCTTATCTGTGCCCATGTTTTCCCATGCTCTAACCTTGATGGTTACCGGCTCTCCAACTGTTCCTTGTATGGTTGGATTTTCATTGTATCTCTCTTGATTTTCTTCAAAGATATTGTCATTTATGGAAAATCCATCAGGTGTTTCTGATGTTCCATGGTTTGTAATTCTAGGCGCAGTACAGTCTCTGTCAAAACCACATGCTCCACTACGCTGTTTTTCTACTTCTTCTTCCTCTTCTGCCTCTTCTGCAATTGCTGTCATGAACAAAATATGTAATGCACCCCGACCACTACCTCCTGTATCATCTAGATATGCTCCTATTGCCAAATCATTTGTTCCATCTCCGTTCAAGTCGCCCATGTTTGCAATTCCATGTCCAAATTGATCTCTATCTGATAATGTTGGTCCATTTGTAGTTGAATCATTTATCTCTACGGTTGATTTTACAGAACCGTCAGTATTCATGAAAAGAATATGTACCACACCGCGATTAAATCCATTTTCATCATCTAGATTCGCCCCAACTGCCAAATCATTTACTCCATCACCATCAAGGTCACCAATGTTTTCAACAGATCTTCCAAAATTATCCTCATTATCTAAGTCAGGTCCATTTGTAGTATTACTATTAATTTCTTCAGATGAACTTACAAATCCATTATTTTTCATGTATATGATATGCACTGCACCACGGTCAGTACCTCCTTCATCATCTTTTGGAGCTCCTATTGCCAAATCATCAAACCCATTTCCATCCAAATCTCCCATGTTGGCAACAGATGATCCAAACAAATCACCAGCTGATAACGTAGGTCCATTCGCAGTGGTGTTTTTTATCTCTCTTTTCGCTTTAACTAAAGAACCATCTGTATCTGGGTACAAAATTGCTACATTTCCAGAATCATTTGCACTTGGAGTACCTCCATCATCTTTCCACGCACCAATTATGAAATCATTTACTCCATCCCCGTTTAAATCACTAATACCTTCTACTGAAATTCCAAAATTATCGCCATCAGCTAAAACAGGTCCATTTTCAGTTGCATCTTTAATCTTTACAGCTGATTTTAGAGTACCATCAGAATTCATAAACAAAATATGTGTTGCACCACGATTAGAACCTAAATTATCATTACCAAAGTTACCAACTAACAAATCATTTACTCCGTCACCATCAAGGTCACCAATATTTGCAACTGATGATCCGAACTTGTCTTCATTTTGTAAATTAATTCCACTAGTATCGGAATTAATCTCTACAGTAGAATCAACTGAACCATCATTTGTTACAGCAGATGCATCAAACATTCCAACTGGTATGATTAGTGATAAGACAAGAATAGCTAAGAAAATGACCTGCAAGAGATCTTTTT
>CACDFH010000051.1 GCA_902552015.1 uncultured marine group I thaumarchaeote
CGGAGCAGACGAAACAATCTCTTTGACTTATGACAGACCAAAAGGATTTGATACCGAAGGTAACAAAATCAAAGGTCTAGTATTTGACAAAGATCACTATGGTCTAAATCATGAAGTTGGAGTTACACTCTATAACAATGAATTAAACATAGACCCAACTGACGAAGACAGTTGGACTTTCGGAACACTCCCAACCAACGCAACCATTTTCTATCAAATGTTCGATGAGAACGGTGCAGCAGATTCTGCTGGCACCTTAGGTGTCAAAATGTTTGATGCCTTCACCGCATCCTCAGCATGGGGATTCAATGACGGTGGTATCATGAAGATTGATGTAAATGGTCCTGAGGACGCATCAAATAGTGTACTTTACTTCCAAGACAACGGTGATCAAGTTGTTGCTTGTTCATCTGGACTCTGTGGAGTAACATCATCCAACGGCGCAGGTACTATCACAACAGCATCACAAGCAGTAACATTTACTGAAACTGGTGCAAACACTGGTACCTTCACCAACTGGGATGACAGTTTGAAAACAAACATGTACATCAACAAAGCAGCTGATAGAGGTACACAAGCCGTATTCTGGCTTGATGATAAAGAGTACTCTGTACTCCACATGCCATCATGGGGAACAATCACATTCAATACCGACTATAAAGGCGGTATCGGATCTGAATGGAACTCTGGTGAACTTGTACAAATTCTATTAGATGACGAAGATATGAACCTCGACGCAAGAACTAAGAACCAAATGAAGATTAAAGATAACAAAACTATTGTTCCAGCAATCAAGATTGGATCTCCAATCACATTGAAAACTGTAAACACAATTAGCCTCATGGATGATTCTGTTTCACAGACAGCTGTTACAATTGATTCCGGAATTGATGATACAACTTGTAGCTCTGATTATGGTGCAGCAGGAACTGCAGCATCATATGTCTCCTGTTATGAAAAATACAGTGAGAGAGCAGTAATGACTGTGGAAGCTTCAACAGCAGCAGTCACACTAGCTGAAGATGATCAAATCCGATTTGTTTATGACGCTACAACCGTCAACGATCTTAAAGACTTGATATCTGGTGCTAATGGCACTGCAGCTTACAGTTACATCAACTACGACTTCCGTGCATTCAACGGAGGTAAAAACGACACCAACTATTACTTGAACTTCACCATTGGTGATGCTTCAATAGATAGTTGTACAGCAGCTACAGATGCAGCTAACACTGCAACTCACTGTACTGAAGCTCGTTATAACACTGGTTTAGTAGGAACAGCATTGATCAATGCCCCAGGAGATAAAATCCAGGGATTTGGTCCATTAACTGGATCTGAATCACTACGTGTTAACGTAGAATTAAATGCAATTGATTCAGGAGTTTCACTAGACTCACTAAGCGCAGGTACATCATACCCAATCACTATGGACTTTGTTACTTACGGTCAATCAAATGACGGTGTAGAACAAAGCGATAGACACATGAACTCAATCTGGCGATTCGAATCAAAAGAGAATGCAGTTAACTCCGGTGTAATGAAGACCGAAGTCGACTTTACCATGCTCAATCAATTGAACGTCAACCAATCATCAACCTATAACAACACAAAGACTGACTGGGAAGAAAACCGAATCATTGTCCACCAGGACATGACTGATGAGGATGAAATCCGTGTCAACTATTTGGATATGGGAGCAGATGGTGTTGAGACACAAGTAGGTGACCAACTAGCAGCACCAACACACTCAGGTGTAGTTGAATTTGACAATGACAGTTACAAAGAAGCAGATACTGTAGTCGTTACATTAACTGACGCAGACCTAAACGTTAACCCAGACATCATTAACATTTACACTGTAGTAAATACAGGTGGTGATTATGCAGAAGACATGGTTGGTAAATCCGGCTATGGTAAAAACTCTGTAGGTGATCCTAACGCAAGAATGTTAGACATCACATTTGATGACGAAATCTGGTTAGAATCATCCTCCTCTAACAACAGTACTACATGTAGTACTGCAGTTGCAGGTAGTGTTGACGGTTTAGCAGAATCTGGATTCACTTTAGTAGAAACCGGTAAAAACACTGGTGTCTTCACAGGTGACTTCCAAGTTCCAGAT
>CACDFH010000052.1 GCA_902552015.1 uncultured marine group I thaumarchaeote
AGGAGCAGACGAAACAATTACTTTGACTTATGACAGACCAGGCGCTACAAACGGCGGCGGACTATCATTTGACAAAGATCACTATGGTCTAAATCATGAAATCGGAGTAACACTCGGAAACAATGAGTTTAACCTAGACCCAACTGACGAAGACAGTTGGACTTTCGGAACACTCCCAACCAACACAACAGTATTCTATCAACTATTTGATGAGAACGGCGACGCCGATTCAATGGCTACATTAGGTAACGTTGATTTCGACGCCTTTACACATCCATTCGGATTTGATACAGGTGTTCTCTCAATTGATAGAAATGGTCCTGGTGACGCAACAAACAATGTTTTGATGTTCCAAGATAACGGAGATCAAGTAGTTGTTTGTTCATCAGGAGCTTGTGCTGTAACATCCACTAATGGTGGTGGTGAAATCACTGAAGCATCACAAGCAGTAACATTTACTGAAACTGGTGCAAACACTGGTATCTTCACCAACTGGGATGATGGTTTAAAAACAAACATGTACATTAACGCAGCAGCAGACAGAGGAACACAAGCCGTCTTCAAATGGGACGACGTTGAATACTCTGTACTTTACATGCCTTTCTGGGGTAACATCTACTACAATACTGACGGCCAAGTTGAAATTGGTACCGGTGGTATTGGAGCAGAATGGAACTCTGGTGAGCTCGTAGAAGTTGTGCTAGACGATGGTGACATGAACCTCGACGCACGAAGTCAAGAACAAATGACAGTCGGTTCAAATACAACAATTGTTCCAGCAGTAAAGATTGGTTCTCCAATCACTTTGTCAACATTATCCTCACTAAGTTTGATGGATGATAGTACATCACAAACAGCTGTTACAATTGATCAAAGTTTGACTACAACATGTAGCAGTGATTACGGTGCAGCAGGAACTGCAGCATCATACACATCATGCTATGAGAAATACAGTGAAAGATCTGTAGTTACTGTAGAAGATAATGCAGCAGCAGTCACACTAGCAGAAGATGATCAATTGAGATTCATCTATGATAGTACTACTGTTGGAGATCTAACTGACTTGATATCAGGTGCTAACGGCACAGCAGCTTACACTTACATTCAATATGATTTCCGTTCATTGAACGGCGGATCTAATGACAACAACTATTACTTGAACTTCACCATTGGTGACAGTTCATTATCTAGTGGTTGTACAGCAGCAGATGCTGCAGCAAACACTTATGGTTCTTGTACTGAAACCCGACATGCAACTGGATTAATTGGTCGTGCATTGATCAATGATCCAACTGATAAATTACAGGGATTCGGTGGATTAACTGCAAGTGAAGCTCTACGTGTTAACGTAGAATTGAATGCAATTGACAGCGGCACTGCATTAGATGCACTATCAGCTGGTACATCATATCCAATCGCTATGGACTTTGTCACCTTTGGTCAATCCAATGATGGCGTAAATGCAAGCGATCGTCACAACAACTCAATCTATAGATTGGAAGTTGATGAAGTTGAAACCAACGGAGGAATCTTCGTAGGTGAATTAGATTTCATCATGCTAAACCAATTGAACGTCAACCAAACCTCCACATATAACGACACAAAGACCGACCACGAGGAGAACAGAATCATTGTACACAATGATTTGACTGACGAAGATGAAATCCGTATCAATTACTTTGATATGGGTGCAGACGGCGTTGAGACACAAGTAGGAGACCAATTAGCAGCACCAACACACTCAGGTGTAGTTGAATTTGACAATGACAGTTACAAAGAAGCAGACACTGTAGTCATAACATTAACTGACGCAGACCTAAACACAAACCCAGACATCATTAACATTTACTCAGTTGTATCATCAGCCGATGATGAAGCCATGGACATGGTCGGAAAGGCCAACTATGGTGTAGATTCGACTGGTACAGCATACGGTAGAATGTTAGACGTCACCTTTGATGACGAACTATGGTTGAAATCCACTGCAGCAGCAGGTTCAGGAACAGATACTTGTAGTTCAACACCATCTGGTGGTGATGGTCTAGGTGGTTCTGGATTCACTTTAGTAGAAACTGGTGCAAACACTGGTGTCTTCACAGGTGACTTCCAAGTTCCAGCA
>CACDFH010000053.1 GCA_902552015.1 uncultured marine group I thaumarchaeote
AATTCTGCAAAAATTTGACCTTTAGTTATGTAAAGATTTTCTCGTACTCGTTTATCATTGATTTTTAGATTACTAATTATTCTAATCATTGTTTCAATCATTTCATCAAGTAGAATTGATGCCATTGGTATGGTGAATCTTTCATTAGCTGAATTTGATAAATCTCTTTCATGCCATAACGGAATATTTTCAAACGAAGTATTGATTTGACTACGTAATAATTTAGACAATGAAGAAATTCGTTCACTCTTTATTGGATTTCTTTTTACAGGAACTGCGCTACTTCCCATCTGACCTTTTTTGAAGTGTTCTGCAACTTCTCCAATTTCTGTTCTTTGTAGATTTCTTATTTCAATAGAAATTTTTTCTAATGTTGCACCTAGAAGTGACAGCTGAAAAATATATTCTGCATATCTTTCACGAGGAATTATTTGTGTTGTTACTTTTGCTGGGAATAATGATAATTTTTTTGCTACTCTGTCTTGAACTCTAACTGCATTTTTACCCATCAGAGAACCTGTACCTACAACTCCTAATGTTTTACAAATAAGAATTCGTTTTTTTATTTCATCAATGCGTTCAAGATGTGTTGACATTTCTGCTGCCCAATTGGCAAATTTCAAGCCAAATGAAATAATGCTTGCATGTTGACCGTGTGTTCTCCCTACTGCTGGAAGTGTTTTGTATTTCACTGCATTTTTTGTTAATACCAATGCAAGTTTTGCAACCTTTGGTTGAATAATACGAATTGCATCTCTCATTTGCATTGAATTGCTTGTATCTACAAGATCATTACTTGTTAATCCGTAATGTATCCAAGGTCTTGATTCTTTTTTACATCTTTCAGCTAATGATTCGACCAATGCGGCAGTATCGTGATCACTTTTTGCCTCTAGCTGTTTAATCCGTTTAGCTGTAATTTTTCCTGAACGTGCAGCTTTAGCAATATCTTTTGCAATTGATTTTGGAATTAGATTTATTTCACCTTGAGATAATGCTGCAGCAGCTTCAATCTCTAATTGATAATCAACCTTTTTTTGTTCACCAAAAATTTCAAGCATCTCTTTTGTGCCATAACGTCCACTGTCTATAGGTAAAATTGCCACTAATTAGTATGGATTTTTTACAAAAATAAACTTATGTCTGCTAGAAAATAAAATTTGAATTTGAACCATCAAAATTAATCACCACTCCTGAAAGATATTTGATGTCTTTTTCTACTATGGAACTAACAAAATTCCCTATCTCTTCGGGTTTTCCTAATCTCTTCATAGGCAAACTATCTGCGTATTCTTCAACATTATCTACTAATTCTTTTGTTCGATCTGTATTGATTGGTCCTGGAGCAATGTTAATGAGACTAACATCTCTTTTGGCAAATTCTTTACTTAGAATTTTGAAAACACTTGAAAATGCTGCTCTATAAGCACTGGAAATAATTAATTTTGAATTTGGTTCTTTGATAACATTCGATGTTATTGCAAAAACATACCCTCCATCATTAATTTTTATTTTTTGTAATAAAGTACAAAACCCAACAAATAATTGATTGTGATATTTTTCCCAGTCTTCTTTACTAATTTTTTCAAATTCAATAATTGGTGGACCACCTGTGTTTAGTACCAATATGTCAGCTGAATTATTTTCATCAGCAAATCTGTTCACGCTGTCTAAATTTGATGTATCTATATCGTTACTTGATAATGAAACCACCTCCAAATCTAGTTTTTTCAATGAATCTGAAATTGATTTTCCAATACCTCTACTAGCACCTAAAACAATTGCTTTTTTCATTATGTATTGTAAATTGTTATTTCATTTTAATTTATTCAAACAATGAATTTCATTTAAATTGTCTAGGCAATTTTTGTTATAGATATGGCTGATTTGAAACCAAAAAAAGTAGGTGAAAATGAATACCGAATTGATGCTGATTCTTCTCTAGGAATGAAAGTACCTGTTACAATTTACGCTAATGAGGTATTATTAGAAAAAATGATGACTGATAGAACCATCAAACA